>JAGMDW010000030.1 GCA_023128455.1 Desulfurellaceae bacterium | reverse complement strand
TAAATTATTTTTTTAACATTATTTTAAATTTTTCACCGAAAACTATAGGAGGAAAATTACCGGATAAAAAGCTATATGACAATTTTACAAATTGCCGTAAAACTTCCAAGATTGTCAGTTAAATTCCGAAATTCAATACAATGATTCGCTGAGTATAACCTGTGCGTATTTTTTTTGAAATTTCACAGGTTCTTGCTTAGGCGTATTTTGCAGTGTTTTTCTTAACTCTTTTAGTATCTCATCAAGCAGAAGTCCATGTTTATTTCTAATTTTTCTCAATTCCCTCTTCTCGGCATTACTCAAATAAGCTTCTCTTAAATCGCTTATTATCCCATCTATTTCCTTTTTAATTCTCTCAGTTTGTCCTCTCTTCAAACGCTCAAGCTTGTGAATAATCTGTGCTTTAATTTTTTCCAGGTAAAGTTTCTTTTTTGCCTCCCGTTTATTAACCTCTTTTTCAAATTGTTCACGAACCTTTTCAATAACATCAAGATGATTTGAAAGAAGAGACTTAGAATCAGTTGCTCTATTGCATTCAATCAATTTTAATATGTCCCAATCATTTCTACTTTTAATTTCTCCATTTTCATCGGACAACATCAACCTAAAATAATCGTCGGCACGGCAAAAAACAGCTATACCTCTATGTTTTGAGTCAATAGCTGATGAAACCATCGCAGGTAACCCTAAAGCAGCTTTATATTCTTCTGAAAATTCGTTTTGCAACTTCAACCATTCATGCCTGAAATAATTTGATTTTGATTCTCTTTCTTCTTCTTCAAGAGAACTTTTGTCTTCGGTGTAAATCTGAAACAATTTCTTTCTCACCTCTTGTTCATCTTGAGAAATGGTTTTCTCATCAGCTCCAAATCTTCGAATAATTTCATTTATTCTTGTTTTAACCTTTTTTTCCACATTAATCTCTTTTTCAGCTTCCTGTTGAGGAAAGAAATTATAAACCCAGATTTTGTCATTTTCACTGCCAATTCTATCTATACGGCCAATTCTCTGAATTATTCTTACAGGATTCCAGTGTAATTCATAATTTATAACAACCTCTCCATCTTGTAGATTTAATCCCTCACTCAACAGTTCTGTACTCACAAGAATATTGATTTCCTCTGAGGGCTTAATCCTATATCCGTTAGATTTTGGTGAAAATCTCTTGGCTTTGGTTAAAACCTGCCCCGTTGCCTGTGTTACATAATCTACCTTGTCAAATCTTTTTTGCAGTTCTTCACCTAAATATTTTGCCGTTGATGCAAAAGCAGTGAAGATTATAGTTTTTTTAGCCTTAACTTCACTATTCAGCAGATCTATCAATCTATTAAGCTTATCGTCTTCTTCTGGTTTTATGTCCTTTACCAAATTTAATGCTTCTAAAACTATCTTTTCATCTTTTAGAATGTCTTCTTTTAATGCTTCAGCATAAAATTTTTCTACTGGATAGGCACTTTCTGGAATTTCTAAGTCCTCCAAATTGGTCCCTGCTTTCAATTGGTTGATAACCTCTTCTTGTGATTCGCCAGCCAATACTTTTTCCTCATCTAAAGCTTTTCTAAATGCAGTATGTGATTTATGCATCAAATCAACAGAATCCCTAAAAGCAACTATACTACTTTCCAGGCGTCTAAATAGAATAATCTGTATTAGTTTTCTTAAGTTTTTTCCCGCTTGCTTTATTCTTTGTCTTTCCTCAAGAGTAAATTTTTCTTCTTTGATATAGCTGCCTATGTCATAACGAGCAAATCCCATTCTACTGATTAACTCATTCAATTTTTTATAAATTCCACCCGGATAAACCTTGTCAATAGAATAATCTATCCTCTTTGGCCCAATTCTCTTTGGAAAATGGGGAATCTTGCCCTTACCATAATAATCAATTATATCTTTTCTTGTTCTCCTGATGACAATTTGACTGATGAGGTCTTCAATGTCTGCTTTTCCATCTTCAAAAGCCTTGAAAAAACCTTTCAACGATGGAGGATCTATTCTAAATTTATGATTCACCTCTGAAGGTGTAAAAAGCTTCATCTGATAATACAGGTCCCAAATATTCAAATTCTGAGGCGTAGCTCCCACTAATATCACCTTTTTGCCTTCACAGATTATCTCCATATCTCTGTATTTATTTGTTTCTGGATTTCTTAAATGATGAGATTCGTCTATTAAAACTATGTCTCTCATAAGGAGTTTCTCGCTATTTATAATTTCATCCAGTTTCCCTATGGAAAAAACCCTTGCTGTGCCTACACCAAACTCCGATAGGACATCTTTCCACTGCTCAACCAATTTCGGAGGACAAATCACCATTGCCCTTTTTCCATCTTCCTGCAGGTGAGCCAATAAAGCCGTTCCCATATATGTTTTTCCCATGCCTGGCACATCCGCCAAAAACACACCATTATATTCATTTAACCTGTGATAGGCATCTATCACCGCATCTCTTTGAAAATCCCACAGTTCTACCTCTCCATATTTTGTCTCTGGAATTTCTCTTTCTTCTTCAAACGAAAAAATCTCATCCAAAACCCTTAGATAAATTCTAAACGGCGTAACCTCATCACTCATTACCCAGGACTTCTTTAATGCTTTCTGAGCTAAAACTGTAAAATCTGTTCTTTCAGATTCTTTCCACCTCTTGTTAAACCAT
>JAGMDW010000003.1 GCA_023128455.1 Desulfurellaceae bacterium | reverse complement strand
AGGAGGCATTTATGGCAAAGGAAAAATATGTGCGTAAAAAACCCCATGTGAACATAGGCACGATTGGACATGTGGATCATGGAAAAACAACACTTACTTCGGCTATTACCAAGGTTTTAGCTGCTAAAGGGTGGGCTGGTTATGTAGGTTATAATGAAATAGATAAAGCTCCCGAGGAAAAGAGCAGAGGATTGACTATCAACATTGCTCATATTGAGTATGAAACGGAGAACAGACACTATGCACATATCGATTGTCCCGGGCATGCGGATTATGTTAAGAATATGATTACCGGTGCAGCCCAGATGGACGGAACGATATTGGTGGTATCAGCCGCTGATGGTCCTATGCCACAGACCAGAGAGCATATAATTTTAGCCCGTCAGGTAGGGGTACCTTATATAGTTGTGTTTTTAAACAAAACAGACATGGTGGATGACCCAGAATTGATAGATTTGGTAGAGATGGAGACCAGAGAACTTTTGACCAAGTACGGTTATCCTGGAGATGAACTGCCAGTTATAAGAGGGTCTGCCTTGAAGGCTTTGGAAACGCCGGAAGGTGAAGAAAATGAATATACCAAGGCGATCTGGGATTTATTGAAAGCGGTAGATGAGTATATAAAGACACCGGTGAGAGATGTTGACAAACCTTTTCTTATGCCTATTGAGGATGTATTTACTATCTCTGGAAGGGGAACGGTGGTCACAGGCAGAGTGGAAAGAGGAATTATTTATCCTGGAGATGAGGTAGAGATGGTAGGATTTGAACCCACCAGAAAAACAGTAGCAACATCTCTGGAGATGTTCAGAAAAATATTGGATGAAGGAAGAGCAGGAGATAATGTCGGGGTGTTATTGAGAGGAATAAAAAAGGATGAGGTGGAAAGAGGAATGGTATTGGCCAAACCGGGGTCCATTACTCCTCATACTAAGTTCAAGGCACAGGCTTATGTTTTAACTAAAGAAGAAGGTGGTAGACACACACCGTTCTTTACAGGATACCGTCCTCAATTCTTTGTGCGGACAACGGATGTAACAGGAGTGATAAAATTACCCGAAGGGGTAGAGATGATCATGCCTGGCGATAACATTGAAGTAGAAGCGGAGCTTATTGCTCCTATTGCTTCTGAGGAAGGAACACGGTTTGCTATAAGGGAAGGCGGAAAGACGGTAGGCGCTGGTGTAGTTACCAAGATTTTGGAGTGATG
>JAGMDW010000029.1 GCA_023128455.1 Desulfurellaceae bacterium | reverse complement strand
CAAATCAAACAAATCTCCGATTTGCTTTGACAAAATATAAAGCGTCTTGTATTTTTTAAGAACATGAATGATGAGAGGTATATGAGTCGGGCGATACAGTTGGCAAAAAAGGCAATAGGTAAAACTTGCCCTAACCCCGTAGTGGGAGCGGTGATTGTGAAGGATGGAGAGATTATTGGTGAAGGATACCATAGAAAAGTTGGTCTTTCCCATGCAGAGGCGGAGGCAATAAAGAGTGTAAAAGACAAGACGAAGCTTTTAGGTTCAACGATGTATGTAACATTAGAGCCGTGTAATCATTATGGGCGAACACCGCCTTGTACCCTGGCTATTTTGAATAGTGGCATAAATAGGGTTGTGGTGGCGTTGGAAGATCCCAATCCTCGATCTTCTCATGGTATAGATGTTTTAAAACAGAAGGGGATAGAAACGAAAATTGGTGTGTTGGAAAAGGAAGCAAGAGAGTTGAATGAGGTGTTCATAACGAATATAGATAAAAAAAGGCCGTTTTATGCCTTAAAGGCAGCTATGACCTTAAATGGGCTCATAGCCGTAAGAGGTGGAAATTCTCAATGGATTACGGGTGAAAAGGCGCGTCTACATGCTCATTTTTTAAGGTCTAATTATACTGCTGTTCTTGTAGGTATAAATACCGTGCATATGGATGATCCTCTTCTCACTTGCAGATTGAAAGGTAAGACCAGGCAACCTTTTCGTATTATATTGGATACATTTTTGAAAATTTCCCTTTCTTCCAAGATTTTTAGTATCTATCCTCGAAAGATTCTTATTGCTTGCGGGAAAGAGGCGGACAGTGATAAGCAGAGAAAGATGAGGGCGATGAGTGCAAAGATAATCAAATGCAAGGCGAAAGACGGGAGAATTGATTTACATGATCTTTCTCAAAAACTCTTTTCCTTAAATATATGCAGCGTACTGATAGAAGGTGGTTCACTCGTTCACGGCTCGTTTGTTAAAGAAGGTTTGGTGGATAAGTGCTTTTTGTTTTATGGACCTATACTGTGTGGTTCTCACGGAGCTTTTAATGCCATAGGTTGCGATGCACCTAATAGCTTATCTCAGGCTCCAAGATTGACAGATATAAAATGCAGGATGTTTGGTGAGGATATTTTAGTGGAAGGTAAGCCATGTTCAGCGGGATAGTTGAGCGCACAGGAAAGATAAAAAACATTTCATGGAAAGGTAGAGGGAAAAGGTTAATTATAGATGCAGAAAAGATGACGGAAGAGATAAACATTGGGGACAGTGTTGCGGTCAATGGTGTATGTTTAACTGCTGTAGAGAAAAAAGACAATCTACTATCTTATGATGTTTCTCCGGAGACCTTAAGCATGACTACGCTTTCTTATTTAAAAGCAGGAGATGTGGTAAACATAGAAAGGTCTTTGGGTTTAAAGGATAGAATCAGTGGACATTTCGTTTTAGGTCATGTAGATGGCATAGGAAGAATTGTTAAGCTTTTTCCATCTGGTGATTTTTATAGACTTGGTGTTTATGTAGATGAGAAATTGTTGCAATATATGGCAAGCAAAGGTTCTGTTGCTATAGATGGTATAAGTTTTACTGTAGCCGATATAATAGGAGATAGTATTGAAATTGCAGTTATTCCATATACATTTAATATTACCAGTTTAAAAGGGAAGAGAATAGGGGACTTAGTAAATATTGAGGTGGACATATTGGCAAAGTATGCAGAGAGGTTTTTACAAAGAAAAGAGATAGATGAAAATTTTTTAGAAAAATATGGTTTTATAAAGGGGATGTGATGTTTGGCACGATAGATGAGGCTATTAAAGATATTAGGGAAGGAAAGATGGTCATCATGGTTGATGATGAGGACAGGGAGAACGAAGGTGACCTGGTGATGGCAGCTCAGTTTGTTACACCGGACAAGATCAACTTTATGACGAAATATGGGAGAGGACTCATCTGCCTGCCTATGACAGAGGAGATGGCAGATAGGCTGGATCTTAATTTGATGACAATAGATGAAAATGACAAATTTAAGACAGCATTTACCGTATCTATAGATGCTAAAAAATATGTAACTACTGGCATTTCTGCTTATGATAGAGCTTATACTATTCAAGAGGCGATAAGACCAGATACAAAGCCTGAGGATTTGAGTAAGCCCGGACATGTATTTCCCTTAAGGGCAAAAAAGGGTGGTGTTTTAGTAAGGGCGGGGCATACGGAAGGTTCTACAGACCTGTGCCGCTTGGCAGGGCTCATATCAGCAGGTGTGATATGTGAGATATTGAATGAAGATGGGACTATGTCTCGTCGTGCTCAGCTTATGGATTTTGCCTCTCACTTTAATTTAAAGATTATTACTATTGCCGATTTAATAGAGTATAGGTTAAAAAATGAAAGGTTGATAAAAAAAATGGCAGAAGCAGAGCTTCCTACTAAGTATGGTAATTTCCGGGTCGTTGTCTATAAAAACGAGATAGATGATTTTGAACATATAGCTTTGGTAAAAGGGACAATGGCTACGGAGGAACCTGTTTTAGTGAGAATGCATTCCTCCTGTCTTACAGGGGATACATTGGGTTCTTTAAGGTGTGATTGTGGTCAACAATTACATCGTTCGATGGAAATAATAGAGAATGAAGGAAGAGGAATATTGGTATATCTGCAACAGGAGGGAAGAGCCATTGGGCTTACAAATAAGATTAAGGCCTATACTTTGCAGGATGAAGGACTGGATACGGTGGAAGCCAATATAAAATTGGGATTTAAGCCAGACTTGAGGAACTATGGTATAGGTGCACAAATTTTAGTAGATTTAGGTGTAAAGAATATGAAACTTTTAACAAACAATCCTAAAAAAGTAATAGGATTGGAGGGATATGGTTTAAAGATTGTAGAGAGAGTGCCTATTGAGATAGAACCTAATGAAATAAACAGGCGTTACCTTAAAACAAAGAAGGATAAATTGGGGCATATATTAAATCGGGTTTAAGGAGTAATTATGAACATTGAGGGGAATTTGGATGCTGCAGGTTTAAAGATTGGTATTGTGGTAAGCAGGTTTAACAGTTTCATTACGGAAAGATTGGTGGAAGGAGCGATAGACGCTGTTGTAAGACACAATGGAAAGGAAGAGAATGTTGCAGTGGTTAAAGTGCCGGGCGCATTTGAAATACCATATATCTTGAATAGAATGGCAAATAGTAAAAAATACGATGGTATTATCTGTTTGGGTGCTGTAATCAGGGGAGCAACCCCACATTTTGATTTTATTGCCAATGAAACAATTAAGGGTATTAGTTCTGTAGCTTTAAAGGTGGATATTCCTGTAGCGATGGGTATCTTAACTACAGACACAATAGAACAGGCAATAGAGCGAGCGGGAACAAAGATGGGAAATAAAGGGTTTGATGCTGCAGTGAGTCTTGTAGAAATGGTCAATCTCTATAAGAAAATATAATGTCTCGAAGAAAGGCAAGAATAGCTGTTTTGCAGGCTTTATATGCTGATGCTGATGTGAATGAAATTGAAGAACATTTTACACCTCTTAAGGAGAAGGATAAGATTTTTGCCAAGGAGCTCTTTGATGGTGTAAAATCGCATCAAGAACATATAGATAGCATAATTGAGTGTTATTCTACTAAAAAATGGCAAAATTTATATATTGTAGATAGGAATATTTTACGCCTGGCTATTTATGAACTTTTATTTTGTAAAGAAACACCCTATAAGGTGGTAATTGATGAGGCGATAGAGTTAGCAAAGACATTTGGTGGCGAAAATGCACGGGCTTTTATAAATGCTATTTTAGATAGGGTAAAAAAAGATGAAAGAAAGATTAATTCTCGCTCTGGACATCAAGGAGAGAGAAGCAATATACAGTTTAGTTAAAGAGGTTTTGCCTTTCATAGAATTTTTCAAGGTAGGTTCGGTGATCTTTACCCGTTTTGGACCTCAGCTTGTCTATGATTTGAAAGAAAAGGGATGTAAGGTATTTTTGGATTTGAAATACCATGATATACCCAACACTGTTTATGGGGCTTGCTATCAGGCGGCAAAAATTGGTGTGGATATGTTGACCGTCCACAGTCTGGGAGGATGTAAGATGATGAAAAGTGCAATGGATGGAATAAGAAAATATGAGGACGAAGAAGGTAGGAAGGGTCCATTAGTTCTTGCTGTTACCATTCTTACTAGTATTGGAGAGGAGGAGTTGAAAAGTGAGCTTCTCATTAAAGAAAAGTTGAAGGATGTGGTATTAAAGATGGTGGAGAATTCTTCTAATGCAGGCATTGATGGGATAGTTGCTTCGCAGAGTGAAACTTCTCTTATTAAGGATTTCAATAAAGATATTATTACGGTGGTACCAGGAATAAGACCAAAATGGTCAAAAAAAGATGACCAAAAGAGAATTACCACACCTTGTGAGGCGATAAAGAGTGGTGCGGATTATATTGTTGTAGGTAGACCCATTTATACACATCTTCACCCTAAAGAAGCTGCAATGAAGATTGTTGAGGAGATGGACAGTGCTCAAGGCTTGTGATGTTTTAGATTTATATAAGAGATATGAAGCATTTATGGAAGGGCATTTTCTTTTGTCTTCTGGTCTGCATAGCCGTTATTACTTGCAATCTGCACTTGTTTTGCAATATCCGTCTGTAGCCAAGATGCTGTGCAGCAGTTTAGCAGAAAATTTTTTAGATAAAAATGTAGATGTTGTAATTGCCCCTGCTGTGGGAGGTATTATTGTGGCTCATGAGGTGGCAAGAAGACTGAATGCCAAGGCTATTTTTACGGAGAGACAAAACGGTGCATTTACATTGAGAAGGGGATTTTCTATAGATAAAGGAGAAAAGGTATTGGTGGTAGAAGATGTGGTTACCACCGGTGGTTCAGTGGAAGAGGTTATAAACTTGGTGAGAGAATATGGAGGAGAGGTGGCAGGACTGGGTGTATTGGTGGATAGAAGTGCAGATTTTGCACCTTCTATTCCCTATGCTTATCTGTTAAAGTTAGATGTAGAAAATTATGAACCAAAAGATTGTCCATTGTGTAAAGAAAACATACCTTTAGTGAAACCGGGAAGCAAAGGCTTAAGGGGGTAAAAAATGGCAAAGGTAGGCGTTGTTTTGGCAGGTTCTGGTGTTATGGATGGTAGCGAGATTCATGAGGCTGTACTTACACTGTATTTTCTGGACAGATCAGGCGCAGAGATTGTTTGTATGGCTCCAGATGTAAATCAGCTGGATGTTGTTAATCACTTAAAAGGTGAGCCATCTGATGAGACGAGAAATGTTTTGGTAGAGGCAGCAAGAATAGCAAGAGGGGATATTAAAGATATAAAAGAAATCAAAACCTCAGGCTTGGATGCTTTAATCTTTCCTGGTGGATATGGTGCTGCAAAAAATCTGTGCAATTTTGCCGTAAAAGGTGCAGATTGCATTGTAAATCCTGAGGTAGAAAGAGTAATCAAAGAAATGCATGAAGCAGGTAAGCCAATAGGATTTATTTGTATTGCTCCTGTTATAGCCGCTAAGGTCTTGGGTGCAGAGGTAACTATAGGCAGTGATAAGGATACAGCAGCTGCCATTGAGAAGATGGGGGGAAAACATGTGATAAGAGAGGTAGAAGATATTGTTTTTGATGGGAAAAATAATGTAGTTTCCACTCCTGCTTATATGTTAGGACCTTCCATTTCTAAAGTTGCTTTGGGAATAGGAAAATTAGTAGACAAGGTGTTAGAGTTGGCTTAAGTGATTGAGGATTGGATAAGGAAAGCAAAGGAAAATCCTAAGGTAGGCATAGTTCTTTTGCATAATGGCATAGTGAGAGCAACATCAAAAAAGGGTGATGTTGTAAATGGACTGATAGTAAAGGCAGAAGAAAAAAAGATAAAAGATATAGAAAACGAGGCGAAGAAAAAAAAGGGCATTTTTTATTGCAAAATAAAAATAAATGAGGGAAAACTAAAGGTAGGCGAAGACATTATGCGGGTGCTTGTAGCTGCAGATTTTAGAAAAAATTGTTTCCCTGTAATGGAAGAAATTGTAGGTAGGGTTAAAGATGTAATATCTGAACAAGAGATATGAAACAACAGATTGTAAAAAAAATATTGGAACATTACAAAAATCCAGGGGTTGAATTGAATTTTTCTACTCCCTTTGAGCTTTTGATAGCTGCGATGCTGTCTGCAAGATATACCGATAAAAAGACAAATATTATAACAAAAAGGTTGTTTTCTGTTCTTCATAGTCCGCAGGATTTTGTGAATGCAGGAGAAGAAAAGATTAAAGAATATATATCTTCTGTAAGTATGTATGAAACTAAAGCAAAATATATATATGGAATGTGTAAAATACTGGTTTCTGAATATGATGGAGAGGTGCCTAAGAGCTGTGAAGAGCTTATAAGATTGCCCGGGGTGGGAAGAAAAACGGCAAATATGGTTTTGTCTTGTGCCTTCAACATTCCCGCAATTTCTGTGGATACCCATGTAGTTAGAGTTGCCCAAAGACTTTCCTTGTCTCAACAAAAAAAACCAGAGAAGATAGAAGAAGATTTGATGCACATCTGTCCCAAAGAAAAGTGGAAGGATTTGTATTTAGGCATGATTCTTTTAGGTAGATATATCTGTAAAGCAAGAGGCACGCTGTGTGAAAAGTGTTTCTTAAAAGATGTGTGTATTTGGAGAAAAAATGAAATTTAGATACTTTATTCCTACCAGAATAGTCTTTGGTAGTGGAGTCTTTAATAATGTGGGTAAAGGCGTAAGAGATATTGGGAGAAGGACAATTGTTGTAACAGGGAAAAAACATCTCAAAACCGACGAAACATTGGAAAATCTGCTTCAGCAGTTGAAAGAAAACGATGTAGATTTTGTTTTATTTGATGAGGTGATGCCTAATCCCAGTGATGAGATAGTAGATAGAGGAGCAGAGGTAAGCCAGAAGAGTAGTTGTGATTTCGTTTTATCGGTTGGTGGTGGTAGTGCTATGGACACGGCAAAAGGGATAGCTATCTGTACCATTGAGGGAGGGGGAATATGGGATTACATAACAGGAGAGAGGGTGGCAAGAAAGGCTCTGCCCATTGTATGTATACCCACTACAGCTGGCACTGGTTCGGAGGTTACAAAATTTTCTGTTATTAACAATAATAAAGAAAGAATCAAATTGCCAATATCTTCTGACATTATCTATCCCTGCCTTTCTTTTGTAGACCCCCTGCTTACTTTAAGTATGCCGGAAGAGGTGACAAAAGATGTAGGTTTCGATGCGTTGAGTCATGCTATAGAGGCTTATACCTCACACTCTGCTTCTCCTCTAACGGATGGTTGGGCAACCTTAGCCATGAAACTCATCTACAAAAATCTAAATCTCTGTATAAAGGAACCACAAAATATAAAAGCGAGAGAGAGGATGAGTTTTGCCGCTTTACTTGCAGGTTTGGCACTAAATATAGGAAAAGCCTCCCTTCCTCATGCCTTAGAGCACTCACTTTCTGCATATAATACCTCTCTTGCACATGGAAGAGGATTAGCTCTTCTTTATGTAGCATGGATAAGATTTAGTTTTAAGGGTAACAGAGAAAAGTTTGCTCACATTGCGCAAATTCTGGGAGAGGAAAAAGATGCAGAAAGGTGTGCAGATGCTATGGAAAAATTCTTACAAAAGATAGGTATTCCCGACAGGCTTTCCCGATATGGATTTGATGAGAAGGTAATCTTGGATATAGTGGACAACACTTATCATACTATGATTTATGGCATAAAAAACAATCCCCTTCCTGCAACGAAAGAAGAAATTATTGAGATATGCCAGCATTCCCTTTGATATGAACTCAAGAAAAGTTATTGTGGGGGTATCAGGTGGCATAGATAGTTTTTATACCTGTCTGCTATTGAAGGAATGGGGTCTTGCAGTTAAAGCTGTGATGCTCAAGTTTTCTTCTCAAGACGAGGAGAGAGGAAGACTTTTGCATGAGAAACTCAACAAACTAAACATAGAATTGATAGTGAAAGATGCAGAATCCGTTTTTCAGGAAAAGGTGGTAAAATATTTCGTGGAAAGTTATAAAAAAGGTTTTACGCCTAACCCCTGCATCGTGTGTAATAGCAAGGTAAAATTTCCTTTGCTTTTTGAGGAAGCTGACAAGGAAGAAGCTCTTTTTGTAGCTACTGGACATTACGCTAATATATGTAGAAAAAATGGCAGCTTTTTTATTGCCAGAGGGGGAGACAAGGACCAATCTTATTTTTTGTGCGGATTAGATCAAGATATGCTTAAGCGGCTGGTATTTCCTTTAGATAATTACAAAAAGAAATGGATAGGAGAACAGGTTTTGGATTTTGGTTTTCACGATTTTATAGAGAGTAAAGATTTGTGTTTTGTATACAAAAATTACAGGACATTCATTGAACAATTTTTCCCTTCGAAAGAAGGAGAAATATCAGATACAAAGGGCAATGTTGTTGGCTATCATCATGGTATTTCTCATTACACCATTGGACAGAGAAAAGGAGTAAAGGTGGGTAATGTTCCGCGATATGTTATAAAGATAGATGTAAAAAAAAATAGAATCATTGTAGGGGAAGAAAAAGAACTCTATAATAGTGTGTTCATCGTTAAAGATTGCAACTTGTTTGTGAAGAAGGGTTTTTTTAGAGGAAGAGAGGTTTTGTGTCAAGTGCGTTTTAAAACCAGTCCCAAAAAGGCTATGATAGATATAAAAGATAATGAGTGCGTAGTTAGATTAAGAGAAAAAGAGAGAGCAGTTACTTCCGGTCAATTTGCCGTATTTTATTTTGATGATACATTGTTGGGGGGAGGATGGATATACCGTATCGTAAAATAAAGAAGAATATATTAAATCACTTTCGCTACGAAAGGTACTTGTTAGGCATAGCGAAATTTATCAAGTTTAATCCTTATGATAGAGTGTGCGTGGTCTATAAAACTGTAAACTATTTAAAATCCCTTGTGCTTGAAAGCCTAAACTCCGAAGAGAATTTCAGAGAATACAATATAGAGGAAGAAGAAGACATGCAGTTTGAGGATAAATACGATATTTTTATTCTTTTTTTGATGGCTCATGCTTTAGGTGATGAAAAATTGGGAAAATTATTAGGAGACATTAGAGAGGCTTTGGTGAGTAACGGCAGCGTTTTTGTTGTTGATTATGCTCAGCCCAAAGGTCTAATAGGCAATTTTTTTAAGTTTGTTTTGAATATAACGGATAAAGATGCTTGTAGATATTTGGATAGAGGGAATGAAATTTTCAATAAATGCGGATTTGCAGAGCAGGGAAGGGTTATTCTTAAGAGAGGATGTATAAAGGTAATACATTTTAAAGCAGGCTCAATATTAGAGGAAGGCTGATAATTGTAAACAGCATTGTGCTCATTACTGTAGCGGCAGAAAACACATCGTCTCCACCCATCGCCTTAGCAACAATGAAAGAACCAGGGGAAGACGGGGCGCCGGCAAGAACAAGACATATAACAGAAAGATCAGATGAAATATGCAGTAGAAGGAGAAGCAAGAGTGTGATTAGGGGTAATATAAAGAGTTTTAATATTCCATTCAGAAACAGGTATTGAGGTTGAGAAGAATGGAGTTTTTTAAAACTGAATATTGCTCCCATTGTAATAAGAGACATAGGCAAGGCGACTGCTCCCAGCATATTTAATGAGAAATTCACCTCCTTAGGTAATGAAACAGAAAGCAGAGAAAAAACTATGCCGAATATACAGGCTAATACTATAGGATTTGTTGCAGCTGCTTTTAGTTGTGGAATAAACAAGTTTCGGCGGTTTTTGCCGGGCAGCATATTAACGAATGTAATAATACCCAGGATGTTTATTAAAGGGCCGGCGAATGCGGTGATGATGCTGGCATGAACAAGCCCCTTATCGCCAAACATCGTGTATATAACGGGGAAGCCAAAGTAAATAAGATTGCACCTGAATGATCCTTGAACAATAACACTACCGATGGTTTTCTTGATTTTTAGCAATTTTACTAAGAATAGAGAAAAGAAAAACATGATCAAGATGGCAATACACAGGCTTAGAGCAAGTTTTATTTCTGTGAATAACTCAAATTTAGCATTGGCTATCTTTACAAACAAAAGAGCAGGAACGGCGGCATTAAAGAGAAATGTGTTGAGATAAGAGATGAATCTATCGTCTATGCGCGAGACACATCTCCATATATATCCTATAAAAATAAGAAGAAAAACGGGAATAAGGGAAGAAAAGATAGTGAAACTATTTATGCTCATTTAGAGGTTTTGCTTCTTCTATGAGCATTATAGGAATATCTTCCTTTATAGGATAGATAAGCTTACACCTCTCGCATATAAGACCATCTTTTTCTTTGGTCAATTTTAACTCTCCCTTACACTTTGGGCAAACCAGGATTTCCAAAAGTTCCTTAGAAATCATTTCAAAAACATCCGAGCTGACATTCTATTAGCTTAATGTGCAACTTGTATACAAGTTTTCCTACTTCTTTTGGCAACACATTAAGGTCTTTTGCTGTTTCCATACATTGTTTACAGGTTATCTTTTCGTCTTTTGCCGCCTTTAGGATAGCTTCTTCTATTTTTTCTACACTTTCCATGCAAATTATATTACCCTACTCCT
>JAGMDW010000028.1 GCA_023128455.1 Desulfurellaceae bacterium | reverse complement strand
GGACATTTCAACCATTTTTTTTCTTTTACCAAAAATTCATTTTTGCACTGAGGACATTTCTGTTTAACTATCCCTCCTCTCACTATGAATTTACATTCCGGATAGCGCGAGCAGCGATAAAACTTCCCATTTTTTGAACTCTTTTCTATCAATTCTCCTTTTTCGCACTGAGGACATTTTATTCCTATAGAATATGGTTTGGTGTTCTTACATTTCGGATAACCTGAACAGGCTAAAAATCTCACTCCGTATTTGTTGTGCTTTACAATCATCGGTCTCCCACATTTCTCACATATCTCATCTGTTTCTTCCTTTTTTAAGGGTTTTGTATTTCTACATTTTGGAAAGTTTGAACAAGCCAAAAATTTCCCGTATCTCCCTTCCCTGATAACCATAGGTGCACCGCATAACTCACATATCTTATCCGTAGGCTGAGGAGGAGGTTTAAGACTTTTGATATTTTCATAAGCCTTGTTCAAAAGATCTGCAAAGGGGGCATACCATTTGTTTAATACCTCATTCTCTTTCTTTTTTCCTTGAGCTATTTCATCCAACTCTTCTTCCATCTTTCTGGTAAAATCTGTGTTGATTATGTCATCAAAGCCCAAAGAGAGTATGTTGGAAACCGTTTCCCCTAATTCGGTAGGATAAATTTTCCTCTTTTCCAATTTGATATATTGACGATTAAATAATGTTTTAGAAATTGAAGCATAAGTAGAAGGTCTTCCTATGCCATAGGACTCCAATATTTTTATGAGACTGGCTTCGGAATATCTGGAAGGGGGTTCCGTTGTATGCTCTTCTGTTTTTATCTTTTCCACTTTACCTTTTTCTCCTTTCTTTATATTCTGCAAAACCGAAGGTAGAGTCTGTTTCCCTTCGCTTAAGATGAGAAACCCAGGAAAGATGGTATCTGTCTCAGAGGCTTTCGCTTCAAATCCGTTGCCGCTAAATGTTACGGTGATCGTTTTTTCCTTTGCAGGTGTCATTTGGGAAGCTAAAAATCTGTTCCAGATAAGGGTATATAACTTTCGTTCATCTGTCGTGAGAAATTTAGCCATACTCTCTGGAGTGCGAAACGAAGATGTAGGATGAATAGATTCGTGTGCTTCCTGAGCACTACGCAGTTTTGTTTTATATACATTGGCTTTAGGGGGAACAAATAACTTTCCCATATTCTTTTTGATAAAATCCACCGCCTCTTTTTGCGCTTGATTGGAAACACTCACAGAATCTGTCCTCATATAGGTGATAAGACCTATCCTTTGATTGCCTATATCTTTTCCATCATAGAGTCCCTGGGCGATGGTTTGCGTTTTTGAAGGTGAAAAGTGAAGTTTTGTAGATGCTTCTTGTTGCAAGGTAGAGGTTGTAAATGGAGGATTGGGTTTTCTCGTCTTCTCTTTCTTCTTTATTTCTGTGACTTCAAAGCAAAAATTTTGAAGATCCTTTTTTATCTGCTTTGTCCTATCTTCAGATAAATCAAATTTTCCTATTTTTCTACCATCTATGGAGGTAAGCACTGTTTCTACAACAGCATTTTGTATGTGGATATAGGGATGAACGGTCCAGTACTGTCTGGGTTTGAATTTCTCTATTTCTTTTTCCCTTTCCACAATAAGCTTTAAGGCTACAGATTGCACCCTCCCCGCAGAAAGTCCTCTCTGTATTTTTTTTGCCAAAAAAGGACTCAGTTTATATCCTACAATGCGGTCTAAAATTCTGCGTGCCTCCTGGCTCTTCACCATATCCATATTTATGGAACGAGGATTTTTCACTGCCTCATTTAAGGCTTCCTTTGTAATCTCATGGAAAACAACCCTCTTTATGTCACCGTGAGGTTTAATAGTTTCTACTATATGCCAACCGATAGCTTCCCCTTCCCTATCTTCATCCGAGGCAATAAACAACTCATCTGTTTCTTTAACCATTTTTTTTAACATATCTACAACTTTTTTCTTACCCTTAGGCACTACATAAGTTGGTTTAAAGTTTTGTTTTATGTCCACTCCAAATCGTTTTTCCGGCAAGTCCCTTACATGACCATAAGAAGCTACCACCTTAAATTTATTGTCTAAGAAGGATGAAATAGTCCTTGCCTTGGCCGGCGATTCTACGACCATAACCTTTTTTTTCATGTCTTTATAAATATATTTCCCCCACTTCTTTTTACAACTCCTGATAATTCTAAATCAGTCAAGATTTCAGACAATTCCTTTGCCTCCATTCCTGTTTTTCCCACCAATTCATCAAAATAGGTCTCACCTTCCATACTTCTCAATACCAACTCTTCTTTATCGCCCAGCAATCTTTTCTCTTCCGCTGTTGTTTCTTGCACCCTTTTCAGGTCGGGATAAAATCTCAACAGTATATCTTCTAATCCTGTCAAAATACAAGCTCCTTCCGAAATTATCTTATTGGTACCTTGACTGCGCTTAGAAAATATTTCTCCCGGCACAGAAAACAACATTCTGTTCTGTTCTATGGCATGATGAGCGGTAATGAGAGAACCAGATCTTATTCCTGCCTCCGTCACTACGGTAGCCAGAGAAAGTCCACTGATAATGCGATTTCTCGAAGGAAAATTGAATGCGTAAGGTGGGGTTTGAGGCTCATATTCGCTAATTATTACACCGTTTTCGCAGATCGACTCGTAAAGCTTGCGATTCTCCGGCGGATATACTACATCTACGCCGCTTCCTAAAACAGCTACAGTATGTGTTTTAGATAAAATAGCATATTTGTGAGCAATGCTGTCTATTCCTCTTGCCATACCGCTTACAATTGTAAATCCCAATCTTCCCAATTCTGTAGAGAGCAGTTTCGTTATCTGTTCTCCGTATCCGGATGGATGTCTTGTTCCAACAATGGCTATAGGAAGTTTATATTTCTTCCATGCACCTTTAACAAACAATACAACTGGAGGATTGATAATCTCTTTGAGGAGTGAAGGATAAGATTCGCTCCAGAAATCTAAAACAATAATGCTTTTTTCTTTTGCCTCATTGGCAACATCCTCACACTCGGAAATATCTACCTTTTCGGATTCAATGACATTAGAGAAGGCCTCATCTAAAGTCTTAAATCTGTTTAGGAATGTAACATCTTTTTTCCCCTTGCCCCAGGCCCTTCCTATTGCTATAGCTAATATTTCTCTTTTCATAGACAACCTAAAATAGCTTTTGCCGGCTCAAAACTCAAGTCCGTTTGTGTTTATAAAAAATACAATTTTCTTCAATAACTCTTGCCGCCGCAACACCGAATAAAATAATGTTCCAGAATAAAAAAAGCCAAATGAGGGTAACAGGTAATATACTTAAACTTCCATAGATTACATTATAAAAAGCGAGTTTTAAATAAATATGGAAACCTGACTTAAGCATATGCAAGAAAACGGTTACAAGCAGAGAGGATATGATATTTGTAAATACATGCATCTTTACATTTGGCACTATGTGATACCCTATAAATAAAGTCCCCCACCAGATAAAAAATGGTAATAATTTAATATGAATTTTAATTGGATATTCAGGCAAAGTAATAGGCAACAGCACATTTAAAGCAATAAACAAAGAGGGTAAAATGATAAAACTTATTATTATAAACAGAAAAATAGCAAACTTTTTCAGTAAATTTCTTTTTTCTTCAACGCCCCAGATAGAATTCACACATTTTTCAAAGGTATTAAAAAACGCAAAAACCACAAAAACAAAGAAAATAGTACTGAATATACCTATTTTAGATACATTCTTGATAAATATATCAATATAATGGAAGATTTGATCAGAATATGTAGGTATTATATTTATAATAAGTCCCTTTGCCTGTGAAAAATAATTAGAAACAATAGGCATTCTGGAAGAGACAAAAACGAGCATATAACTAATAGGCACGATAGCTAATGCCGTTAAATATGTCAAAAACGCTGACCACAGGATTATGTTCTTTTCTTTAAATAATGTGAAAGCCTTGTTGATAGAACTTGGTAAACCTACTCTTGTCTTGCCCATACTAAACTTGCAA
>JAGMDW010000027.1 GCA_023128455.1 Desulfurellaceae bacterium | reverse complement strand
ACTTATTGTCCTTTTGATTGATGAAAGGCCCGAGGAAGTAACAGACATGAAAAGATCTGTAGGGGCAGAGGTGGTAAGTTCTACTTTTGACGAGGCCCCAGAAAGGCATACACAAGTGGCAGAGATTGTATTGGAAAGGGCAAAAAGACTGGTAGAAAGCAAGGTTGATGTAGTGATACTTTTAGATAGTGTAACACGGCTGGCACGGGCCTATAATGCTACAATTCCGCCAAGCGGGAAAGTGCTTTCAGGCGGATTAGACTCCAATGCATTGCAAAAGCCCAAAAAGTTTTTCGGCACGGCAAGGAATGTAGAGGAAGGAGGCAGTTTAACCATTGTTGCCACCGCTTTGATAGATACAGGCTCTCGTATGGATGATGTGATTTTCGAGGAGTTTAAAGGAACAGGCAATATGGAATTGCATTTAGATAGGAAAATTTCTGATAGAAGGGTTTTTCCGTCAATTGATGTTACGCGTTCAGGAACGAGAAAAGAAGAACTGCTTGTTTTAAAAGAGGAGTTAAAGAGGATGTGGATATTAAGAAAGGTGCTTATGGAAATGGATGATGTTGATGCTATGATTTTTCTGGTGGATAAACTTTCTAAGACAAAAACGAATAAGGAATTTTTAGAATCAATGAATAGATGATAAATTTTCTCTAATTATTTCTCTGGCTCTTTTCAACGCCTTTTCCTTTGAGCTTATTTTTCCTGAAAGGATGTCTTTAAACACTGAATTGAGGATTTTTCCCAAGAGCGGTGATGGTTTTACACCTAAGCTGACAAGGTCGTTTCCATCTATCATATTTTTAGTAAATTTAAGCTGATTTATAAACCTGGCGATTTTGTTTTTGGTTTGCTTTAACTTGGCAATATTCAAGAGAAAGATTAGCTGTTCATTGGTTAAAGGTTTTAAAAGGTAAAAGATACAGGCGTCAGTAATAGCGTGATTTTCAAGTTGGTGAAGTAGGTGTTTTTTCTCTTTTTGTATAGGGAGTATAATTTTTTTTATATTTTCTGGTGCGTTTAATATTTGAATTAGATTTACATTGTGTAGATTTGCATAATGTTCAAGAATAAGCAGAAATACGATTTCCTTGTTTACCTTTTCTGTAGGATGTAGAAGAAGATAACTATCTATAAAGTTAAAGGCTGTTTCCATATGTTTGATACATACAGGATCTATAACAAGATTTTTTTTCAAACTGCTAAAAACACCCAATTTATTCAATTTTTCAATGGCCCGAGAGGCTTCTTTTTCTTTTAGGATAAGAAAGAGTTCTGTGAATAGCCTTTTTTTGTCAACTTGATTTAAGAGATTTAGTTCTAATGCGTTTTTGATGAGTTTTTCTGTTTGTTTACCCATTTCAAAGTCAAACTTCACTGCGAACCTGATTGCACGGAAAATTCTGGTAGGATCCTCTATAAAACTTAGAGTGTGTAAAACTCTTATTTTTTTATCTCTTATATCCTTTAATCCACCAAAGTAATCCAAAAGATCACCGAAGTTGTTATTTAATTTTATAGCCAAAGTGTTGACACTAAAATCTCTTCTATATAGATCTTGTTTAATAGAACTTAACTCTACAGAAGGCAGGCTTCCAGGAATCTCATAATATTCCTGACGGGCAGTAGCTACATCGAACTTGAATTTATTGGGGAGCATTATCGTTGCCGTGTTGAATTTTTCATGGGTTGCCACTTTTCCTTTCACTAATTTAGCAAATTCTTTAGCAAATATTATTCCATTTCCCTCTATAACGATATCAATATCGAGATTTTTTTCGTTCATAATAAGATCTCTTACAAAGCCGCCTACTATATAGGCGCTAAAATTCAACTGTTGAGCCAATAAGCCTATTTTTTCTAATAGGATGTATATGTCGGGCGGTAAATTCTTTTTTATTTTGTAAGCAATATTTTCTATTTTTAAGGTGTGTTCTTTTATTTGTTCGCTATCCAAGAGATGTAAGATGTTGGTACGGGTGATTACGCCGATGAGTTTACCTTTCTTTAAGACGGGCAAAAGTTTTTGTTTTTCATCAATTATAATTTTTCTTACTTTTTCAAATGTGGCATTGTAGGCTACTGTTTCAAAATCTGTGATCATAAAGTCTTCTATGTTTCTTTGTTGTAGATGATGATGAAACGCTCTTTGCGCAGTTTGCCTACTAATGATACCTACAAGCTTATCTTTTTTTAAAACCGGCAAAACATTTATACCAAATCGAGTCATTGTCTCATTTGCTTCCTCTACGGTACGATTGTACTCCATAAATCGTGGCGGGCAGGTCATAATTTTCCCTGCAATAAATGCATCTAACATTAGACTATTCAGTTTGTCGAATATTTTTTCTATTACCTCGGTTAGAGTAATGTTTTTAACAGTTGCAGATGCTGCGTAACTGTGTCCTCCACCACCAAACAATTTAGCAAATTTGCTAATATCAATTTCTTTTCTCTTTGATCTGCCGATTACATAAATTCTGTTTTCCATCCTTATAGCAGCAATTATTGCATCTAACTTTTCTATTTTTAACATCTTTTCTACAGAGATAGCTGCCTCATAAATATAATGATCAAAAGAGGTAAATGTTACAGCCACATTTAGATTGTTAATCTCGTATATCCTTTTGTTTCTTATTAGTTCATTCAGGATATTTACCTGAGGAGCGGTCATTTCTCTTCCTAATATTTGAGAGGCAAGGGTTAGGTCGCCACCTTTTTGTAACAACCAGGCGCAAGCCTGAAAATCCTTTACGGTGGTTGATGGATAGGTGAGGTTGCCTGTATCTTCGTATATGCCGATTAAGAGAAGCGTTGCCTCATCGGGAGTAATCTCTATATTTTTCTTTCTTAGTTCGTTTGTCATAAGAGTGGTGTTTGCTCCTACTTTATCTGTATAAAAGGTGCAGTTTTTAATATCTCCTTCTTCATGGTGGTCATAGCATATTGTTTTAACCTTTTCTGCTATCTTTCCGAAAATACCTATCCTTTCTTTAGAATGTGTATCTACAATAATAAGTGTATCAATATCGTCTAATTTGAATTCTTTGGGTGGTTTTGGTGAATAGAGATAAATACTGGTTTGTATAAAGAAATTTTTCATCGTGTAGGGAGGTAAGGGAGGAAGTGCTAAGACTGCATCTGGATAAAGCTTTTTTGCAGCTATGGATGATGCAATAGCGTCAAAATCTGGGGATTTGTGACAGGTTATGACCTTCATTTTGTACTACGGGGATGTTTTTTGCTAAGTTCCATTGTTAGAAGGTTGTTTGCTACATGGGTATAGATTTGAGTGGTGGTGAGTGAACTATGTCCCAGCATTTTTTGTAATGCCCTTAGAGAAACTCCTCCTTCTAACAGGTGGGTGGCGAATGTGTGTCTCCAGGTATGAGGAGATGTATCTTCTCCCCCTATCTTTTTTGATATTTTCCATATTGCTTGTCTGGTAAATTTTGTTCCCCTGCTGGATATGAATAGATAATCATTCGTTTTGTCTTTTATAAAAAAAACCCGCTCGTTTTCTATATATTTTTTGAGTATGTCTATAAGCTTTTCCGCTATTGGCACAACCCTTTCCTTTGATCCCTTACCCCTTATCTTTAAAAAGCCTTCATTCCAATAGATATTGCCTATTTTTAAATTGATAAGTTCAGTTATCCTCAGTCCTGTAGTATATAGAAATATGAATATTAAAAGATTGCGTCTTGTGGTTATATTGTTTTCATGCAGATATTTTTCTATCAGTTCACCTGTTTTCGTATGAGAAATCGTTCGGGGTAGTTTTTTTGTTATTTTTATGTTTTTTATGTTCTCTGTATTAATTCCTTTTACAACACATTTTTTGGTTAGGAATTTTATGAATCCTCTTATTGCAGATAGCTTTCTGTTTATACTAATAGCTTTTAATCTCTTGCTCCCTAAAAATAATTTTAATTTCTGTATGGTTTTTTTGTCTTCAATAGAGAGATGTTGTTCTTTTAGGAAATTTGAGAATTGTTCTAAGTCTCGCCTATAAGAGGAAGTTGTGTTTGTAGAGAGACCTTTATTGGATGCGATGAAGCAAATGTATTTGTCTACTAACAGTTGTGTGTTTTTAGTCTCCAAGATCTTTCTCCTTTGGAAATTTAGGATAAGCAGAAAATCCTTGTGTTTTGGCGATGATATTTGTAGGAAATGCTTTTATCAGTGTATTATAAGTTTCTACATTTTTGTTGTACTGTTTAGAGGCCTCAGCGATATTATTTTCCACTTCTTTTAGTTTATTCATAAGTGGTGTGAAATTTTCATTCGCCTTCAATTCAGGATATTTATCTACAATAGATAAGAGTTTGGATAAAGCATTGTTTACCGCATAAAAAGCAGACATTTCTTTCCTTGTTTCTGTAGACATGAAGTCAGTGTATACATCTCTTGCGTATTGAATGGTGTCTTCTTCCTGAACTGCGTAGTCTTTCATTATGATTAAAAAAGAGGGAATAAGGTTAGATTTTTTCTGAAATTCTGTATCAATCCTTTCCCAAGATTCATCGCACATTATTTTGCATCTTTCTAATTTATTGTTAGTTCGTGCATAGAATATTCCTACTACTATAAATATGAGCAAGATGATGATTATTGCTGTTAGAAGTTTTTTCATTGCAATCCTCCTTTATTTTTACCAACTTCCGAGTCCGCCAAAACCTCCACCAAATCTATTCCCAAAACCTCCACCAAACAAGCTATCCCAATCACTCTTTACCTTGCTGAATAAAAGATTGAATAATATGGGGAGAAATATAGGTAACAGAAAAAAGAGTATTACGCCCAAGATAATAAAACCGATAAAGTATGTAGAGTTATATAATTGCAACTATTGCCTCCATTTCATCTACATATTGTGTGAATAATGGAATCAACTCGGATAATGGTGTTTTCTTTAATTGCACAATTTTCCTTAGGGCAGAAAGTTTTTTGGCATATGTTTCTTCAAATAAGTCAAACAACTCCTCTTTCGTTTTATTTTTCACTTCCTTCTCCTTAAGATACAGGAAACCTTTTATAATGAGTGAAAAATTGTATGCTGACCTTATAAGCAGGTCATGCAGTGTTTTTCTTTCCCAATATGCGCTTAAAAAACTACCTTTGAGTGTCAAAAGTTTCCCTCGTAATTCGTATTCACACTGTTTTCTTAGATTTTCTTTTTCTATCTTTATATCCTGCAAGAGGTCCTTTCCATATAAGATGTTTAAATTTTCCTGCATTTGCAAGGTCTCTATGCAGAATATGTTGCCTGTGTTTCGAAAGAATGTTTCATTAACTATTATAGGGTTAGATACTTTTCTTCCGTATTTTACATATATATTTTTAATTATTTGTAAATCTCTTCCTTCTGTTTTGTCCAGTATAACGAGAAGGCCATTTTTCTTTTCCTCTATCATAAATCCTATGTTGTGCAGTCCCACGCAGACAAGCCTTTCTTTAAATTCTTTTTTTAGGTTGTCAATCAATTTTTTCATTTCTTTTCCTTAAAAAATCTTTCTTAAACAGATGAAATTGATGCTTTAATATAGCGTCTTTTATATTATTCATAAGAGATGTGTAGAAATACAGGTTATGTATTGTGGAAAGTGTGTAGTAAAGGAGTTCATTTGTTTTAAACAGATGTCTCAGATAAGCACGAGAAAAATGCTGGCATGTATAACAACTGCATTTTTCTTCTATAGGATTTTCATCAAAAGCATATTTTCTCTTTTTTATGTGTATATCGCCTTTTTGTGTGAATAGCATGCCGTTTCTTGCATTTCTAGTGGGCAAGACACAGTCAAACATATCTATTCCCTTTTCTACGCATTCTAATATGTCCTCTGGCATGCCTATACCCATTGTATAGCGTGGTTTGTCGAAAGGCAGGCAAGATGAGCACAATTCCACTGTATTTAATGTTTCTTCTCGGGATTCTCCGGTCATCAATCCACCAATAGCATATCCTTCAAATGGCATTTTTATCATTTTTTCTATACACATTTCTCGTAGATCTTTATATACACCACCCTGTATTATACCAAACAATGCGTTGAGAGGGTATTTTTTTCTCGCTTCTATGCTTCTTTCTGCCCAGTTTATTGTCTTTTCTACGGATTCTTGTATCTCGCCTTTTGTTTTATCGTAGGAGGGGCAAATATCCAAACAAAGGGCCACATCCGAGCCTATCTGTGATTGAATTTCTATTATATTTTCTGGTGTAAGAAAATGTTTTGAACCGTCAAAAGGTGAAGAAAAACCTATACCCAATTCATCCTTTGTAAACATGCCATTTAAGCTGAACACTTGAAATCCTCCGCTGTCTGTTAAAATCATGCCATTAAATCCGCAAAATTTGTGCAGACCACCAATTTTTTGGACTACCTCTTTTCCTGGTCTCAAATATAGATGATAGGCATTGGAAAGAATAGCTTTTATATTCAGTTCTTCGAG
>JAGMDW010000026.1 GCA_023128455.1 Desulfurellaceae bacterium | reverse complement strand
AAGCTTGAGATAAATAAATATCCACTGCTTGATGTGAAGGAAATGATAAAAGCCGCTTGCTTAAGCAAGGGTTTTCACTCAAAGAAATTCAGTATCGTTATCAGCGGAAGGAAGGTGTCAAACAGAAGGGAAGTTGAGAGGATAAAAGAAGCTGTGAGAAAAATAAGGGAAATGGGTTTGATGCCCTGTGCCTCATTGGGATTTATGGATGATGAGATTTTAAAGGAATTGAGAGATGTCGGTCTTCACACCTACCATTGCAATCTGGAAACATCAAGGAATTTTTTCAGAAACATATGCACTACACACTCTTATGAAGATAAGATAGAGACAATAAAAACGGCAAAGAGGTTGGGGTTTTATGTGTGCAGCGGAGGAATATTCGGAATGGGAGAGAGAAAAGAGGAAAGGGTAAAATTTGCATTTGAGTTGAAGAATCTCAATGTGGACGGAATACCTGTAAACTTTCTCATACCGATAAAGGGAACAAGAATGGAAAACACGCCGTTTATGGAATCCAGAGAGGCTCTAAAGACCATTTCCATGTTGAGATTTGTTCTTCCGGAAAAGGATATAAGGATATGTGCCGGAAAGGAAGAAATCTTGAGAGACCTTCAGTCTCTAATGTTTTTTGCAGGGGCAAACGGAATAATGATGGGAAACTATCTGACAAGGAAAGGAAGGAGTCCAGAAGATAACTTGAGAACGATAGAGGATTTGGGGTTAGAAATTGATAAAATTTGAAAATGAATTAGAAGCCTTAAAAAAGAAAAAACTTTTCAGAAGTCTCAAAAGGGTTGGTGAAAAAGGAGTATATCTTTCTATTGAAGGGAAAAAATGCCTCAATCTTTCATCAAATGATTATTTAAACCTGAGTGAGGATGAAAGATTAAAAAGAGCATCTATTAAAGCGGTATCTCTTTATGGAACAAGTTCCTCTTCTTCAAGGCTTGTTTGCGGTAATCTTGAAATATTTGAGGAGTTAGAGGAAAAAATTGCAAAATTAAAGGGAACAGAAT
>JAGMDW010000025.1 GCA_023128455.1 Desulfurellaceae bacterium | reverse complement strand
ACTAAGATTTTGAATAGAAGAGAGCTTTTAAACCGACTAAAGGAGGAACTTTCCCGAGCGAGCCGCAAAAGAACTCCTTTTTATTTGTTTATGCTGGATATTGACCATTTCAAGAAGGTTAATGATAGATATGGGCATGATGCAGGAGATAAGGTTTTGGTTGAGGTAGTGAATAGGATAAAATCCCAGTTAAGGTCTTATGATGTTGTTGGTAGATATGGAGGAGAAGAATTTTTGATTGGTATCTCTAAAGCCGATAAAGAAATTGTTAAGGGAATTGCCGAACGCTTGCGTAGATGTATTTGCGAAAAACCTTTTAATATTGACGATAAGGGCTTAACTGTCAGCATAAGCATTGGTTTAACTAAAGTTGAACCTTCTGCAGATGTAGATTTAGAAGCTGCAATAAAGATGGCAGATACAGCTCTTTATAAAGCAAAACAGCAGGGAAGAAATAGAGTAATCTGCATTGATGAATGAAAATAGCGGATAGTGTAGTGGCTAATATTCTTTCTTTGCTTCTGGATTTCTATGATTACTACAGATTAAAATAAATATTCTTATCTTTTCTTTTTTCTTTATAGGTATTTTCTTAAATCTGTCCAATCCTGAAGAAATCCAGAGGCTAATATTCTTCCAGCGCTCCACCGTCCATCGCTCCGATCTTACAATTCGTTCGGTCTTAACAAATTTTTAGTATTTTAATATATGATATATGTAAGTTTATTCTTGAAATATATTGTAGATTAGCGTACTGTTAGTCTAAATAAATAATCCACTGGAGGTTTTTATGACAAAAATCAAAGATTTGAGCCGTAAAAATTTTAAAGGAGGAGATTTTTATGAAACTTAAATGGCGGATATTGTTAGTTATCGCTATATTTGTTTGTTTGCTTCCCATGACTTCCTTTTCTAAAGAAGTGAAGATATTTATGGTTCAGAGTTATTCAGACCAGGATTTATGCGGAAAGCCTCAGCTTGAGGGAGCGGTAAAAGCTTTAAAAGACAACGGTTTTACAGAAGATAATTCAAAGATTTACTATTTTTTCATGGATACGAAAAAACACTATGTCACAAAGGAGCAAATTGCAGAAAGAGGGAATATTGCATACAAAAAAATTACTACCATAAAACCTGATATTGTGATTGCCTTTGATGACAATGCCTTCAAAACTTTGACGCCAAAGCTTATTCATACAAAATATAAGTTGATATTCAGCGGTATGAATAGACTGCCGGAGGAATACAACAAAAAACTGTATTTTATGGATAAACAAAGGAGACCTGCTGCAAATATAACAGGTGTTTATGAAAAGTTGCATATTGAGGACAATCTTAAGCTTTTGGAAAAGATAATTCATAAAGCAGGAAAGGTAGTCTTCATATACTCGGATGATTCTGTAGGAAGAATTTTAGCAAACCAGGTGAAATTTGAATTAAAGGACACAAAGTATGAAGATAATTATGAAATAGTAATGGTCAGGACTTTGACCGAATATAAGAATGCTTTAAAAAAAGTGAATGTGGACAAGGATATATCCGCTTATTCCCCACATGCCCACTCCTTGATTGATGAAAAAACAGGTAAAAGACTTAGTTTTAACGACACTATAACCTATACATTAAACAATTGTGAAAAGCCCGATATAGTAACAAATGCTAATTTTTGTAAGGCAGGATTTTTTGGCGGTGCAGCTGTGGATTTTTATTATATGGGTTATCAAGCAGGGGAGATGGCAGCGAAGGTCTTAAGGGGCGTTGATATAAAGAATATCAAGGTTGGCAATGCTGCAAAGTGTAAAATTATTTTCAATGCAAAAAGAGCACAGCAGTTAAAGATAAAAATTCCCCTTAATATACTGAATACGGCGGATGAAATTTATTGAAACCTTAAAAAAGAATATAATACCCATACTCGGGTTTGTATTTATACTTTTTATGGTTATTTTTGGTGTGCGTTCCATCAATCTGTCGAAAACAGAAGTAAACCATTTAATGAAAAAGGAGGCACTCACACAGGCACGAGCAGTTAAGATGAATTTGACACAATTTTTAGAAAGGAATAAGAAAATCACCAATGATATATTTCTAAATATACCAAAAAACAATAGTAAAATGGTTTTAAAAAACTATATAAATAAATATATACGCCTTTCAGACAGAGATTATATAGAAACTGTTTATTTCATTGATGAAAAAAAAGGAGTTCTGCTTCTTTATCCTGCATTTTCTGAAAGATTTTTGCCTCTTGAGTTCGTAGAAGATAGCGTGTCTTTAATAGAAAAGATAAGAAATGTTATAAAAGCGCAACAAGCCTTATATTTTGAGGAGCAGCTGATGGGGGAGAAATTTACTTCTTATAACGCAGCTTGCCTTGTAAAGCCTCTATTTTTTTATGATGGTTCTTATGCCGGTAGTGTGGTTGAGATTGTTGATTTGAGGAAAAGACTCGTTGATATTTCCTCATACCTTGAGGATTATGAAGTAAATTTAATAGACAAAAAGGGTATGCATGTATTAAAGACTGAGGGTGATGAATCTCTTTTATCTGTCTTTGTTCCGCTATATGTTGATGAATGTTGTTTTAGGATAGAGTTGATAGATAAGACCGGTTTGAACAGAGAACTCATTCAGAATCTTTCAAAGATTATTTTTAGTTTAGCTTTGGTTACACTGATAGCTTTTCTGATTGTAATAGGTGTGATTTTCACAGAGAGTATAAAAAGAAAACAGGTTTATGAACGCAGTCAGAAGAGATTAAATCAGAGAATAAAGGTATTGGAAGATATATTGACTTATTTTGGAAGGGAGATATCGGATGATTCTATAAGGAATTTACTTTTCAGTTTGAATGAAGCATTTAGTTCTCAGACTTCTTCTATTTTCTTAGGAAAACAAGAAAAGTTTTATATGTTTGACAAAGAAATTAAACAGGAGGATTGCCTAAACACAGAAGGAACTCTTGCTTATTATGTATGGAAAAACAAAAAAGATATAATGACAAACAACTTTCAAGGGGAGAAATTTATAAGTGACGAGATAAAAAAGACAACAGGACTGCATGCTGCTATTTGTGTGGTTGTAGCTTTCGGAGGGAATCCTTATGGCACTATATGT
>JAGMDW010000024.1 GCA_023128455.1 Desulfurellaceae bacterium | reverse complement strand
ATCTGCATAATCATAGTAATCCCGAAGCAAAAGAAAAGAATATTAGCCGCTGGATTTCCGCAGGGTTGTCATGAGCCGTTGAGGACTAAAGGGAATATCCATAACTTTGCGGCACAAATGATTCCTTATATTGAGTATTAAAAAAGTCATCGGTCATTCCAGCAATAAAATCAATTACTATTCGCTTTTTATCAGTGTTATTTTGATAATTATCATTCATCTCCTTCAAAAAATACTGATAAATAGGAGAATCTGAATTTCCATTTTCTAAATCTTGGTAGTATTTCTCAAATAGTTGCTTAAACACATTTTCAATTTTATGGCTTTGAGTTTTAATTTTTGGATTGTGGTAAATTTTTTCATAATTAAATTTTCTAAGTTCATTTAGTGCTTTAAAAATATCTTCGCTGAATGCTAAATAATCCTTGTCATAACTATTCTCTATTAAATCCAATACAAGAGCATTAATTATTTTGTCGTTTGAATCTCCAATAGTCTTCCTAATTTCTTCAGGAATATCTTTTCTTTTTATTAGTTTTAATGTTATAGCATCTTCAATATCTCTTCCTATGTAAGCAATTATATCAGAAATTCTCACAACACACCCTTCAATGGTCATCGGGTAAATTTTTTTACCATCATTCTCTTCTGTAAAACATTTTTTATATTCTTCTTCAAATATCTCCCAAGTCTTCCCACAATTTGGTTTATATTCTTTGTTTAGCATTTCTCCATTGTGAGATAGAATTCCATCAAGTACCTGCAATGATAGATTCAATCCTTCCCCTTTTTGTTCTATTTCCATTAAAAATCTCACACTTTGAGCATTGTGACAGAAACATCCTATTCCATTATCTCTACATAGCTTATGTAATATTGCCTCTCCATCATGACCGTATGGCGAATGCCCTAAATCATGGCCCAAAGAAATCGCTTCAATTAAATCTTCATTTAATTTCAGACATCTTCCAATAACTCTCCCTATTTTTGAAACAAATTGAACATGTAAAACCCTATGCGTAATGTGATCATCTTCAATTAGATAAAACACCTGGGTTTTATCTATATATCTAGAATAGGCAAGAGAATGTATTATTTTATCTGTATCGTGAAAAAAGGTTGGTCGTATATTTTCTCTATCAGGTGTCTTTTCTCTATTAGGATATTTTCTAACCCCTTTATTATTTTTACAGGCATATCTTGAAAGAATCTTCCTTTCTCTTTGAAGGTTGTGTAAGACTATTTTTGAAAATATTTCATCTTTCTGTTTCATGTTCCTTTAACCCTCGATGGCAGATAACTTGTCTATATCCACACATAATTTCGGATATACATCCTTTTGGCTGGAGATCATTGCCCAACTTTGCCATACAGTCAATGTAGCTGTTTTTCTTTTGTTATGCAAATATGGTATAATTTGAATATTCTGTTGAGTGGGAGGGAAAATGAATGTTCTAATTACAGGCGGGGCAGGGTTTATCGGTTCTCAATTGGCCTTAAAATTGCAGGATTTAGCTCAAGTTTATGTAGTGGATAATTTCATTTCTGCAAATCTTGATAATTTAAAACGATTCAAAGGAGAGGTAATCAAATTAGATGTATCTAAAGAAGAGATAAACATTGGTAAAAAGATGGATGTGGTTTTTCATGAGGCATCCAATACTGATACCACTTTTAAAGATGATAAAGAGATGTTGAGAAACAATGTGGACGGTTTTAAAAAAATAATGGAGTTTTGCAGAAAGAATAATACAAAGCTTGTCTACGCTACCAGTGCGGGTGTTTATGGTAAGGGAGAAGTTCCTATGAAAGAGGAACAAGGGGCAAAACCCTTAAATGCCTATGCATTTTCTAAGTATATGATGGATTTAATTGCCTTAAGAGAAATAGAAAGAGGAACAGATATTATAGGTTTGAGGTATTTTAATGTTTATGGTCCGCATGAAGAGCATAAAAACAAAGCATCCAGTATGATATTGCAACTTGCACATCAAATAAAGGAAGGGGAAAATCCTAAATTATTCAAATATGGCGAGCAGTTTAGAGATTTTATCTATGTTTTTGATGTAGCGGAAGCAAATATTGTGGCCATGAGATCAAATGCAAAAGGGATATTCAATATAGGCACAGGAAGGAAGACTACATTTAATGAAGTTGTAGAGATTCTCAATAAACTTTTGCAGGCAAATAAGAAAACAACATATATTGACAATCCCTATGAAAGATTTTATCAGTGCGAAACATTGGCAGACATGAAAAAAACAAAACAAGAATTAAATTTCTCTGCTCGTTACGATACAATACAAGGAATAAAAGATTATTTAGGGAAAATAGGTTTTATTGATGAGAGAAAGAATTGAGAAACTGAAGAATATGGCAAAGACATGTATCCTTTGCCCCAGAGAATGTAAAACAGACAGAGAAAATGGAAAAAAAGGTTTTTGCGGCATAGGATGGAATCCTGTGGTAGCCAGTGCAACCTTGCATTTGGGGGAAGAGCCGCCCATCTCTGGAGTAAATGGTTCTGGCACTATATTCTTTGTAGGTTGCAATATGGCTTGTGTTTATTGCCAGAATTATCCCATTTCTCAGTTGCGAAATACAGGAAGGGAAATTACCGTAGATGAGCTGGCAGGTATGATGCTTCACCTTCAAGAAAGTGGCGCACACAATATAAATTTTGTTACCCCTTCCCATGTTGTGCACAATGTAGCAGAGGCTATATTTCTCTCTCACAAAAGGGGATTGCATATTCCTATTGTTTACAATACCTCTTCTTATGATAAAGAAACAGTCATTGACCTTTTGCAGGGTTTTGTGGATATTTATTTGGCGGATTTTAGATATTTTGACAACAATGTGGCAAAAAAATATTCCAATGCTTTTGATTATCCAGATGTGGCAAAAAAGGCATTAAAAAAGATGTATGAGCAGGTTGGAGATTTAAAGACGAAGGATAATATTGCATATAAAGGGCTTTTAATAAGGATATTGGTTTTGCCTTCCCTTGCCCGTCAGGCTAAAAAGATGCTTGATTGGATAAGAGAAAATCTGTCAAAAAGCAGCTACATTTCTTTAATGAGTCAGTATTTTCCTGCTTACAGGGCAGCTGAATTTCCTGAGATAAACAGAAAAATTACAGAAGAAGAATGGGAAGAAGTGAAAGAGACATTTTTTAATTTGGGGTTTGAAAATGGATACATTCAAGAAAGATAGAATAGCAAAGGCATTTGTAGAATTTGTAGAAATAGTAGAAAGATTGAGAGGAGAAAATGGTTGTCCCTGGGATAAGGTACAAACACACAAATCTGTGGAGAAAAACTTTATTGAAGAGGTATATGAGGTAATAGATGCCATTGAGTGTGAAGAATTTTCAGAATTGAAGGAAGAATTGGGTGATGTTTTACTGCAGGTTGTTTTTCATGCGCAGATGGCAAAGGAAGAGAATGAATTTGACATAGAAGATGTGATAGATGCCATTTCTCAAAAGATTGTCTACAGACATCCTCATGTATTTGGTAATGTAAAAGTAACAGGAGTGGAGGATGTTTTGAAAAACTGGGAAGCATTGAAGAAAAAAGAAAAGGAAACGAAATCCGTGCTTGAAGGTGTGCCCAAGCATCTCCCTGCTTTGATTAAAGCTTATCGTGTAGGTGAAAAGGTCGCACAGGAAAAGCTGGATTGGGATACCTCAGAAGATGTTTTTTCTAAATTGGACGAGGAAATAAAAGAGCTGAAATACGCAAAGGCTGAGGATAGAGAAGAAGAATTGGGAGATGTTTTGTTTACAGTAGTAAACATCGCTCGTAAAGAAGATATTGATCCACATAGAGCACTAAACAAAACGATAGAAAAATTCGCCAACCGTGTTAAAAAGGCGGAAGAAATGGCACGCAAACTACACGGGAAAGAATTGGAACAGTTAGACCGCCAGACAGTAGAAGAGCTTTATGAGAAGGCGAAATCTATTTAATTTTTTTTAAAAAATTATTCTATCTGCGATATGGTCTTTCCTGACGGGGCCTTGCTTCATCTACCCTGATATTTCTTCCCTCTATATCTGTTTCATTTAGTGCTTCTTTTGCCGCTTCAGCTTCTTCAATAGTGCCCATTTCTACAAATCCAAATCCCTTACCTTCGAATACTCTTGCAGAGACTACATTTCCATACTGTGCAAAGGCATCCCTTACGGTTTCCTCTGTTGTCCTGTAACTGAGGTTACCAACATACAACTTACTGGTCTTCATTTTCCCTCCAAAAAAGTTTTATACTTGTAGGATATTCATTTTTTACAAGAAAAGCAAGGAATTATATACACTTTATAAAAACTTTTTTAATTCCAATAGCACCTGATGGACACTCTTCTTGTTCTTAGCATTGCAAGCCATAATAGGCAAATTGTAGTGAAGAAAGTGTTTGTTTATTTGAGATAAGGGTTGGGCTTGCGGCAAGTCCTGCTTGGTAGCGATGATGAGTTTTGGTATATTATTCGATTGTTTATTAAAATAGGAGATAATGTTTTTTGCTTCATTGAAGTTGTGAGATGTTGAGTCTATGAGAAAAAGACAAGTATCTATATTCAGTGATAAGATATTCCACATAAAGTCAAATCGTTCCTGTCCGGGTGTGCCGAATAGGTGAAAATAAATGTTGTCCACATTTACTCTTCCATAATCCATTGCCACAGTGGTGGTTTTTTTTACCTTTTTGCTCTCACTGGAGATGATTTTCTCTGTTGTCATTGGTGTAATGTCGCTGATTGATTTAATAAACTGTGTTTTACCAGCATTAAACGGCCCTGTGATTAAAACTTTACATCGTTTCATTTATTCCCACTTTATGTATTTTTCTTGCTTTTTCCATATTTTCTTTAGATTTTTTCTCTTTTCCCATATCTTTATATAAGAGCCCTAAATACCAGTATCCACGAGCTTCCCACTTTTTCTCGCCCACTATTTTTACTCTTCGCAATCCTTCATTTATGTATTTAAGAGCGTTATTGTAATCCTTTAGTTTACGATAGACATTGCCCATGTTAATCATAGTATGTCTTATGCCTGGCCAGTCCTCTATTTTCTCTCTCAATTTTAAAGCTGTGGATAGATAATTCAGGGAAGATTTATAGTCTCCTTTATTAAAGTAAACTACGCCCATACTGCTGGTAATACTGGCTTTCTTATTATTGTCCTTTGTCAAAATCAAGCTTTGCTTATAGAGTTTAAGGGCATTATCTAAATCACCCTTACTTTGATAGACAAAAGCCATATTGTTGAGTGCCTCTGCTTCACCTTCCTTGCTTATCTGGAGTTGTTTATTATAGCAATATAGAGCTTTGTCATAATTCTCCAAGCTTAGATATGTTGTGCCCAATTGGTTGGAAATTAGATTTTGAAGAATTGCATTTTTGCTTAAATCTTCCGCTTTTTTCAGGTAAAAGATAGCTTTTTTAAATGAGCCCAACATCCGATAAGACGCACCCAAACATGCATAATCATCAGCGTTGTTGGGATTTTCTTGTATGCTTTTTTCCCCTTGGGCAATGGCTTTTTGGTATTCTCCGTTATCAACATAATACCAGCAGTTTTTTCCCTTATTCTGTGCAGAACATAATATAGAAAAAAAACTAAAAAAAACAATTATTGAGAAAATGTGTAATATTTTACTCACACTTATAGATTATTCATAAAGCTTATAAAAATCAAATAAAAAATCCTGCATAAGAAGTGAGTTGGCAGGCTATGATTGTTTTGAACCTATTCC
>JAGMDW010000023.1 GCA_023128455.1 Desulfurellaceae bacterium | reverse complement strand
TATGCTGAGCCCTCTTGTCAATACATATTTTAAAAAAGGTTTAAGATGTATTCTCCTATGCTGCATTATCTAAATCGTCTCTTGTAGAGAATGATTCATACATTATTTCCGGAGTAAGGTAATCAAGCGATTGATGAAACCTTTCTGTATTATAAAACTTGAAATATCTCTTGACCCCTTCCTTCAGCTCTCCCATTGTTTCGTACGACTTCAAATATATGTCTTCATACTTTAAACTCCTCCATAATCGTTCTACATAAATATTATCTAATGCTCTGCCTTTAGAATCCATGCTTATTTCTATATAGTGTTCTTTCAGTACTTTTGTAAATCTGTCAGATGTGAACTGACTGCCTTGATCCGTATTAAATATTGCAGGCTCACCGTAAACCTTAATAGCGTCTTCTAATGCATCTACGCAAAAATCAGCATCAAGTGTATTTGACAATCGATAGCTCAACACCTTTCTTGAGTATAGATCAAGAATTGCCACAAGATACACATACCCTCCGGGAAGCCTGATATATGTAATATCACTGGCCCAAACCTGGTTTGGATATCTTATTATTTTGTTTTTCAACAGATACGGATATTTCTTATTCTCCTTTCGTGCTGCTGACAGATTTGGTTTCGCATAGATCGCTCTTAGCCCAAAGCGTCTCATTATTCTTCTTACTCTCTTTGCACTCATGTGAGGATACTCAGGAAGAAGCTTTCTTGATACCTTCCTGTAACCGTAAAACGGGACCTCCTGCAATGTTGCTAGTATCAACTTCAAATCGGTGATATCCATATCCTCCTGCTGTCTCTGTAAACTATAGTAATATGCTGTCCTGCTGATACCCAATAGTTCGCATTGCTTCTTCACCGACAATCCCTTATACTTTCCATCAATCAGAACGGCTCTTTCCCGTACAGCTGCAGGTATTTTTTTTTAAGGAAATCGTTCTCTATCTTCATCTTGCCTACGGTTTTCAATATTGTATCCCTTTGCTCTTCTATCTTTCTCACAGCTAACCGCTTTTTATTTGGCCTTTCGAATATATCGGCTGCTCCCTCCAATAATTGCCTCTTCCATGCAGATATCATGTTGGGATGTACTTCATATTTCTTTGCCAGCTCCTGCAGTGTTTTTTCCTCTCTTAATGCTTCCAGTGCTACCTTTGCCTTAAATGCTTTATCATGTTTACTTCTCATTAGTGTATTATAACCCTCCTGTTTATTTTTGCAGTAGGTTCTACACCTTAATTCTCCTGTAAATATGTCTTAAGGTCTGGGCTCAGTATA
>JAGMDW010000225.1 GCA_023128455.1 Desulfurellaceae bacterium | reverse complement strand
GTTCTTATAATAATAGCGTATGTCATTGCACTTATTAGTGAAAAGAGAATTATAGAAGAAGAAAAATTAAAAAAGTCTGAGGAAAAATTAAAAAATACATACGATAAACTCAAAGAAACCCAAAATCAATTAATACAAAATGAAAAGATGGCGGCTTTAGGCCAATTAGCATCCGGAATTGCCCACGAAATTAGAAATCCCTTGGGAATTATTTCAATGGGCGTAGAGCTTCTTAATAGTAATTTACCAGAAAAAAATGAGATGTCTAAAAAATCTATTGAAAAAATAAAACAGGCTGTGAACAGAGCAAATAGGATTATCACTGATACTTTGCAATTTTCAAGAACATCGAAACTTAAATTTGAACCGGTCGATATCTGCAAGTTGCTGGATGAAACGATATGTTTGATTGAACACAGTGCTAATTTAAATAATGTAAAAATAAACCGTGATTATCCTGAACAATCCATAAAAGTTAAAGGTGATAAAAATACGATTCAACAGGTGTTTTTTAACGTTTTTACAAACGCGATTGATGCAATGCCAAAAGGAGGCGAAATTAAAATAAGAGTATATAGCGAAATAGCAACACAGGTAGAGAATAAAATCGGTTACAGAACAAGCGATTACTTTAAAATAGGTGACAAAGTAGATATAATAGAGGTTGAAGATACAGGAGAGGGTATCCCTAAAGATGTATTACTAAAGATATTTGACCCTTTTTTTACCACAAAAGAGCCAGGAAAAGGAACAGGTCTTGGACTCAGTATGGTACACTTGATAATAGATCGGCATAGAGGAGCTATTAATGTAAAAAGTAAAGTGGGGAAAGGGACAAAGTTTATTGTGAAATTGCATCCAGCTGAAAATCAAATTAACGAGGTGTCATATGACAAAGAAAAGGATACTCCTAATTGATGATGAGGAAGACTTCTGCTTTTTTGTGAAAGCTAACTTAGAAAATACAGGAGATTTTGAGGTAACAACCATTACAAGAGGCAAAGAGGGAATTGAATTGGCTCAAAAAGAAAAACCAGATTTAATCTTGTTAGATATAATGATGCCTGAGATGCCGGGTGATGAAGTAGCTGAAATTTTACTCAATAATCCCGAAACAAGCAAAATACCAATCATATTTCTTACAGCAATGGTCACTAAAAAAGAAATGGGGGATGAGGCTATCAAGGAAATAGGAAAACAAAATTTTATAGCAAAACCCATAACAAGCGAGGAACTTGCAGACTCTATAAATAGGGTGCTGAGAAGAAAAGATTAAAGGATACTATTGAGAAAACTGCCCATGACAGAAAAGAAAAGATATACTTTTAATATTAAAAGATTTATAAAACCCAA
>JAGMDW010000224.1 GCA_023128455.1 Desulfurellaceae bacterium | reverse complement strand
AAGGCTTAATGAAGTAGTAATATTGATAAGTCTTAAAAAATTGATAGGAGGAAATAATGGCTCAAGTAACAGTAAGTTTGATTAAAGCAGATGTAGGTTCTATAGGAGGGCATACAAGGCCGCATCCTCTAATGATGGAAGCATTAAAAGAGGTTTTGCGCGATGGCTTAGCCAAGAATATTGTAAATGATTTTTATATCACACGAGCGGGTGATGATATGCAAATTATCATGACCCATAATAAGGGAATAGATAATAGTGAGATTCATGGCCTGGCGTGGAATGCGTTTATAGAGGCATCTAATGTAGCTAAAAAATTAAAGGTTTATGCTGCTGGACAGGATCTTTTAAAGGATGCATTTTCTGGAAATATAAGAGGACTGGGACCTGGTGCAGCAGAGATGACTTTTGAGGAGAGAAAATCTGACCCCTTGGTTTTCTTTATGGCAGACAAAACTGCTCCTTGTGCCTATTCCGTACCGCTTTTAAATATATTTGCGAATCCATTTAAGACAACAGGGCTGGTTATAGATCCGCGTATGCATGACGGTTTTAAATTCCAGATATTTGACCTTATTGATCATAAAGAGATTATGCTCTCTGCACCGGAGGAGTTAAATGATATTTTAGCTATATTGGGAGACACAACGCGATTTGCTATTAAAAGAGTTTTTAGTAAAAACGAGGAATTGGGTATAGCTGCCTCTATTAGCACTGAGAGATTGAATCTCATTGCTGGTAAATATGTGGGCAAAGATGATCCGGTGTGCATTGTTCGAGCACAGTCTGGATTCCCGGCATTAGGAGAGATACTACAACCATTTATGGAACCTATCTTTGTTCCCGGATGGATGAGAGGTTCGCATAACGGTGTATTTTATCCTGTGTCTCTTGAAGAATCTGATCCTACTTATTTTGATGGTCCTCCTCCCATATCTGCTATTGGGTTGCATGTTGTGAATGGAAAACTTCAAGGATTAGAAAATCCTTCATCAGAGATAGGAGAGCATATACCGGTAGATTACTTCAAATTTCCATGTTGGAATCATATAAGAGAGGAGTCAATGAGGTTGAATGTAGCGATAAGGAAACAGGGTCCTATTATGCCAGCGATACTGCCTCCTGAGGAAATGGAATATACAACCAAACCTGCGGTTTTGGAAAAATTAAAGGATCGTTTTACAAAGATTCCGCAAAAATAGCAGGATGAAATATTTTATTCTTTTATGTGACGGTGCAGCAGACGAGCCATTAAAGGAATTGGGTGAAAAAACACCTTTAGAGTATGCCCATACGGAAAATATGGACAGGATAGCAGGTGGCTTTACAGGTATGGTGAGAAATGTGCCTCAAGGAATGGAGCCAGCCTCAGATATCGCCAATATGAGTATCTTGGGCTATGATCCTAAAAAATACTATACGGGAAGAGCGCCATTGGAATTAGCGGCGAGGAATATTCCGTTAAAGGAGAATGATGTTGCTTACAGATGCAATTTTGTAACCATCGAAAACGAAGTAATGAAAGACTATAGTGCTGGTCATCTCTCTACGGAAGAATCTGAAAAACTTGTTGCTGTTTTGAACGAGAATACAGACTCAGGATGGCGCTTTTTCCCCGGTGTGGGTTACAGAAATTTACTTATATGGGAAGGTGGAGATGTTGTTTCCATTACACCTCCCCACGACATTTCAGACAAACATATCCTTCCTTTTCTTCCTAAAGGGGAACTTTTAATGGTGATGGAAAAGCTGCATCCTCTTTTGAGAAATCATCCTGTGAATTTAAGAAGAAGAAAAAAGGGATTAAATGAAGCAAATTATATATGGTTATGGGGCGGAGGAAAAAAGCCGTCGTTTCCTCCTTTTAAAGAGAAATTCAAGAAAACGGGCGCTATGGTCAGCGCTGTGGATTTGATGAGAGGTATCGCCAGATTGATTGGCTTTAAAGTAATGGATGTGGAGGGGGCAACAGGTTTTATAGACACCAATTATAAGGGAAAAGTAGAAGCGGCTTTTAAGGCTTTAGAGGATGTAGATTTGGTGTATATCCATGTAGAGGCGCCGGATGAAGCAGGGCACATGGGCGATGTAGAATTAAAGATTAGAGCCATTGAATTATTTGATAAAGAAGTGGTAGAGAGGGTTTTAGATTTTTCACAGGACAAAGAGGTGAGAATTTTGCTTTTGCCTGATCATCCTACACCCATAGTTTTAAAGACACACACTGCCAATCCTGTTCCTTTCGCCATCTGGGATAGCAGAAAGGATAAAGGCAAAAGAGGTTTATTCAACGAGAAAAGCGGAAAAACAATAGTAGAAGAAGGATATAGACTCTTGCCTGATTTCCTGTTCAAAGAAAGTTAATCATCTATGCCCCAAATTTGTTCAGCTT
>JAGMDW010000223.1 GCA_023128455.1 Desulfurellaceae bacterium | reverse complement strand
TTGTCTTCTTTTGTTACAACACCCACAGGAATAAGATTTTGAGGAGGTTTTTTCAGCACATCTCCTGCTCCGCCTATGACAATAAAAATCACATCAGGAAAATTTTTTGCAAGCTTTTCTATATAAAAAACGGCTTCTTCATTAGGCTTGTGCATACTGCCGGCAAATATTGCAACAATCCTCTTTTTTATTCCGAGTCTTTTTTTGAGTTCTTTTTTCTCTTTTGATGACAAAATATCTATATTTTTTGTATCAACCCCGTTTTCCACAGCAAGAAATTTTTTTTCGCTGATATTGTAAAGGTTCTTCATTAAATCTATATCCTGCTTTGATGGAGGATAAATAAGCTTTGCTCTATTACATAGATTCTGTTCTATGGATTTGACAAGCGCCAGGTATTTTTCGTTATTAAACATAGAACTTTTCTGAATATACTCAACATCAGGGGCATCGTAAAAAACAGACTTTTCTATTTTAGAAACCGCATTGTAAAGATATGGGTGGGCAAGGATTACGGCATCTGCTGAAGAAATGAGCTGTTTTAATTTTTTTTCAAAGCCCGGAATTAATTTATAGCCTTCTATTGCGGCTATATCATCACTTGACACACCTGTTTCCGCTTTAATTTTTTCTGCAAGCAGATTAAATTTCCTGCCTCTTTTTACTCTTATTTCATTAAAATTTTCTGAAATTTTTATAACAGTTTCTTTGTGATCAAGACTCAATATTGTCACTTTAAAACTTTTGGATAAATTTTTATACAGGTTGTATAGTCGCAGTTTTCCACCACTTACAGGTGGATAAATAGAAAAAGTGGAAAGAATAAGAATGGCGGGATAAGAATTTTCTGATATAATTGTAATTGTTTCCGGTAATTTTATTGCCGCCGCACTGCGTTCTTTTAAAGCATTTTCTCCAAAGAGAGAGGCTGCCATATTATCCCAATTTATATGAGAAACTGTTTGATAAGCATTTTCTCCCATTTTTATTGTTTCTTCTTTGTGATCAATAAGATGCTGCATAGCCCTGCATAGAGAATCTTCATCCGGGTCTGCAATAATTCCACTATAGTTGTTTTTGGTAAATTCACTAACGCCGCCTGAATCCGAGGTTGTTAAAACAGCTTTTTTTGATTTCATAGCCTCTATTGTAATCAAGCCATAATCTTCATCGTATGGAATAAACGGAATAAACAGAGCTTTGCTGTAATAGTCAATAAGCTCTTTATCTGTTATAAAACCCAGGAATTCTATTCTGTCGTCTTTTTTTGCAAG
>JAGMDW010000222.1 GCA_023128455.1 Desulfurellaceae bacterium | reverse complement strand
GCCCATAAAGTAAGATGATAGTTGCTCTTATCTGTTTTGTTGTGCAAGTCAGAGGCAACATATGCTTCAATGCCAATTATGGGTTTTATACTGGAAGCTTTAGCGGTTTTGTAGAACTCTATAGTTCCGAACATATTTCCATGGTCAGTAATGGCTACCGCTTTCATCTTGTCTTTCCGCGCCTTTTCAAACATCTGTTTAATTTTCGTTGCCCCGTCAAGGAGGCTATATTCCGTATGGTTATGCAGGTGCACGAACATTTCGCCATTCCTTAATAACTTTAAACAGTTCATTAACATTGTTTACAGGGACAATATCGACTTCTTTGGTAAAAGGAGAAAAAATATTTTTAAATCCCAATCTTTGTGCCTCCTCTATTCTCTTCTTTAAAAATTGAATTTTCCTTATTCCTCCTCCTAAATCTAATTCACCTAAGAAAACAGAATTATCATTCAACGAAACCTGTTCCATGCTGGATATAATTGCGGCAGCCAGCGCCACATCACCAGCTGTATCCGTGATCTTCAACCCACCCGCAACATTTACAAATACATCAAACATATATACAGGCAGTTTCATACGCTTCTCCAAAACAGCTAAAATAATATACAACCTATTTATATCAAAACCAGCACATGTCCTGCGCGGCATCCCGAATGGTGTTTTTTTAGTCAAAACCTGTATTTCTGCCACTAAAGCTTGATTTCCTGCCATAACGATAGTAAGTGCCCTTCCGTCTACGGGATGAGACGGATGGTAAAAAAGCAAAGCAGGATCATCCACAATTTTTAAGCCATTATTTGTCATCTCTAAAATAACCACCTTAGATGCTTTACCAAACCTGTTTTTTTCCCCTCTCAAGATGCAAAGGTCGCCTTTTCTTTCTTCTTCCATGTAAAATACGGCATCCACCATATGCTCAATAACCTTTGGTCCAGCGATAGTTCCTTCTTTCGTCACATGACCGGTAATAATAGTGGAAATATTCTTTTTTTTTGCCAATTCAACAAATCTAAACGCTGACGCCTTTACCTGATTAATACTGCCCACCAGTCCCTCGCTGTCCTGAGATTTAACTGCCTGAATAGAATCTACAATAACTATCTGAGGGTTCTCTTCGGATAATTTATCAATAATACTATCTATATCATTCCCAGGTATTACCTTAATCTTTTGAGGGTGGATTTTTAGCCTTTTTGCTCTTAAAGAAAGCTGTCCGATTGATTCCTCTGCACTTACATATATAATATTATATTTCTCGGAGAGTTCCGATGCCATTTGAAGAAGTAGTGTAGATTTTCCTACCCCTGGCGGACCACCCAAAAGAACAACAGCCCCTTGCGCTAAACCACCACCCAGAAGATCATCTATTGCCTTTTCACCAGTTTGATAGAACAGGGGCGGCTTAACATCTAACAAAAGACTGCTAACCACTGCTTCTTCTGATTTTAGCTTCCCTCGCTGCTCCTTATATTCTTTACAGGTGCCCCATTCCTTGCAAGCAGGACACCTGCCAAACCACTTCCCCGCCGTATAACCACAATTCGTACATACATAAGCTTTTTTTTCTTTCACTAAACACAATATAACAAATTTTTTCCTTTTAAAAAAGTGGAACATGAATATAATGGTTGCTATGAATGAAATTGAAATTTTAAAAATAGTAGAAGAAGATATTTTGAGAATATTGACTGAAGAAGGAAAAGCTACGCCTGATGCCTTAAAAGAATGGATTAAAGTCTCCTGTTCTTTCATATCTAAAGCAATTCAAAAATTAGAAGATGAGAATCTAATACGAAAAGAGTTTTCTTTTTATGAATTAACGGAAACGGGAAAAGAAAAAGGCGAAAGTATTTTGAAGAAACATCTTATTCTGGAGAATTATTTTAAGAAAATCAGGAGTGGAAAAGAGGCTCATAAAGAAGTTGACCTCCTCGAACACTACATTTCTGGAGAGGTTCTTAATAATATTAAAGAACTATCTACATTTAAAAAAGAAAGCGTTTCTTTAATGAAACTTGAATTGCATGAAGATAGATTGATTACCGATATTTTGATTCCAGACAATGAATTGTTTGAAAGGATAATCAGTATGGGAATCGTTCCAGGAGAAAGAATAAAAATGCTAAATAAGATTCCAGGCGGGATGATTGTTAAAATAGAAAACAAAAAATTCGCAATAGATAAACAAATAGCGGAAAAGATCATGGTATTAGAGTATGAAAAAGCTTAAAATACTCCTAATCGGACAACCAAATGTGGGAAAATCTTCATTGCTCAATGCCATCGTTGGTCCAAGAGTTACTGTTTCCAATTATCCAGGAACTACGGTTGAGACAACCCGAGCAGAAAAGACCTTTCATCAAAAAAAGATAATTTTTGAAGATACCCCTGGAATATATTCTATTTCTGATAGATCGGAAGAGGAAAAGGTTACAGAAAAAGCGCTGTTTGAAGAGAGAGCAGGTGCAGCAATAGTAGTTGCCGACAGTGTCTCTTTGGAGAGAAGTTTGTATATGGCTCTACAAATATTAGAAGCAGAAATACCCATTATAATGGTTTTAAATTTTACGGAAGATGCTGCAAAGAAGGGAATAGAAATCTATCATGGAAAATTAGGCCAACTTCTTCATATTCCCGTTATTCCTATAAATCCTTTAACAAAGAAGGGTATAAACAGACTCATAGATATAGTCTTAAAAATTAAAGAAATAACAGGTAAAACTTTCACTGTAAGATACGACGATGACATAGAAAGAGCCATAGATACAATATCATCTTACATAACAGGAACTGTTTTGCCGAAAAGGTTTGTAGCGTTAAGGATATTAGAAGGTGATACAGATTTTTATAAATACTTGAAAGATGAGGGAATAATTGAGAAAGTTAAAAATTTGGAATTAAAAGAACATCCAAAAGTTGCAGAAGATATAGCTATCACCAGATATGGCACGGCCTCATTTTTAGCGGAAAAAGTTACTCGAATAATCCCTTCGGAGAAAACTAAAAACTTAGAAAAGAAGGCTGATAATATCTTATTGCATAAAATCTGGGGTCCTGTTACTACTGGTTTATTTCTTCTTGCCATCTTTGGGATATTGTTATATCT
>JAGMDW010000221.1 GCA_023128455.1 Desulfurellaceae bacterium | reverse complement strand
CTAATTAGTTCTTTTTTTATTTAAAATATTCCATTATAAAATCAAATAGTATGTCTGGATAATCTGTGTAAATTGCTTTTACTCGTTGATTATAATAGGTTAATTTTATAACTTTCTTCATACTCATTTTTGTATTAACTCCCCAAACGTAACAATTAAAGCCATTATCGATTATTATTTTAAATAAATCTTCAATATTTCTTGAAAATTGTAAGTTTATTATTTTGACATCTAATTCTTTTAATTTTTTAAAATTTTGAGTTTCATTTTTGATTATATTCATTGTATTTTTAGAAAGAGAAAATGATTTTAAGGCTTATTCACCTTGCCTTTCAATCGTGGCTCTACGACGCTTAAAACAGGTGTTTGAATGGTGTTTATAGAAGTTATTGCCTGCCAGCGGTTATCCTAATCTACAAGCGCTACCACTATTGTTTTATCTTCTTCTTTTTCTCTTAAGGCATCTATTGCAATCGGTGCAACTACCTTCATCAACAACTCCTGGCATTTTACAATTAGACAGAATTCACAATGTGAAGTCATGATAGCTTATTCAGTATATTGAGCAATAAGCCCAAAATGAAAACTATATAACAATATTTTATTACTTTTATTTTCCCCATCATTCCTAACATATCAAGACAGAATGTAATGAACCCATTCATTAACCTTGATAACTTCTCTTCTTTGTATTACAATATAATACAAAAGGAGGTAAATTATGAGTGGTGTCGTAACTGTAAGACTTCCTGACGATCTTGAAAAGTCATTGGAAAAAGCTGCAAAGAGAACAAGAAAAAGCAAAAGTGAAATTATAAAAGAGTCTCTATCTTTATATCTATGGGAAAAAGACTTTGAAGAGATGAAAAATTCCTTAAAGCCTTATGCAAAAAAGCAGGGAATAGTTACCGAAGAAGATGTATTTAAGGAAATATCTTGAAAGTAGTTTTCGACACAAATGTTTATATTTCATCCTTCATGACAGATGGCATATGCTCAGGCTTACTAAAGAGAGCGGCAAGAAGACACTTTGAGCTTTTTATCTGTCCTTTTATACTTTCAGAAATAGAAAATATAATGATTAGAAAATTTAAAGTGCCGGATGAAAAAGTAAAAACAACCCTTAACTTAATTCTTAATGTTTCAAATGTTTTAACACCAACAGAAAATATAAACGGTGTATGCAGAGATAAAAACGATGACAATATATTATCCTGTGCTGTTTCCTGCAATGCAGATTATCTGATTACAGGCGATAAGGATTTATTGGAACTAAAAAGCATCAAAAGAACCAAGATTATTTTGCCAAAAGAGTTTGAGCTGATGTTTTAGGATTACAATCCATTCATATATTTGTATCTGATTATTTACAAATACCTTGTAGCGATTTTCAACATCACTTTCTATAACGGATACAACCGCACCTTTTACTTTAGGGGCTGACTTTAGAAAAACTATTTGACCTATTTGAAATTCATTCATTTTATTTACCGATTCCTTTTATTTGATGCTGTTTTTTAAAAAAACATTTCTTGTATATGTCTATTTTTACTTCACCTTTTCTTTAAAATTCTTACCTGCTTTAAATGCTGGTAGCTGTCTTGCTTCAATCTCTATATCTTCTCCTGTGCGAGGATTTCTGCCTTTTCTTGCTCCTCTTTTACTCATATAGAATTTACCAAAACCTGATATATTTACTTCTTTACCTTGAGATAGTGATTCTGCAATAATATCAAGAAGAGCATCAATCATTTGAGAAGAATCTTTAATGCTATTATCTGTTTTTTCTGCAAGCACTCTTGCAAGTTCTGTTTTATTTAGAGAATCTGACACATAAGCCTCCGTGAAATTGTTAATTTATTGTATTTATACGCCCAAATCGGAGGGCTAAGCACAATTTTCTATATTTCTCTTTTAACATTCTACCCATTTTCATATCATTCCTTTATCCCTTAAAATGCTCTTAGCTTCTTGTCCGCTCATCCTAAGATAAATGGCAGTAGTTGTCAAATTCACAAATTGCCTCACCAAAAATCTATATGACAATTCTACGAATTGCCGTAAAAATTCTAAGGGAGAATTTTTATGAAAGTAGTTGTCTTCATTAAAAAAGAAATAAGGAGACAACCTCCGAGGCTATTTTTTTCCCTTCAGCTCAACAAAAACCCTCCTTTTAAGCCTCCCAGACAAACTTTCTAGAACACTTATGATGAATCCCCCACATTATCTCACATTACCTCTCTATGAGCCTAAAAACACTATCCGTTTTTGTTGTTAGAATAGGATTTCGGAGGATTTTAAAACTATTGTCCGGGTTTTTAATTGACAAACTAAAAAGTCTTTTCTATACTTGGGATTAACCAATCTTTTTATTAGAAGCCTCATCCTTAAAAAAACCGGGGGTGGGGCTTTTAATGTCTTCTCTTTTTACAGGGTCACTCGCACAACCTTTCCATTACCCTGAAATCCATGCCCCACAATACTGTATTCTTAGCGGTCTTGACATAAAATAATTCTATTCGATTTTTTGCACCAAGGGTCAAGCAAAGA
>JAGMDW010000220.1 GCA_023128455.1 Desulfurellaceae bacterium | reverse complement strand
CCTGGTTATGTCTATTCCATAATTTAGACAGGTTTCATAGATAGTGGGGAAGCGTTTCTTTACAAAATCTTTATACAGATGCCTCATATCAAGATATACATGTTTTGCACTTCTTCTTTGCATTTCAAAGATAATTGAGCGGGCGACTATATCTCGAGGAGCAAGCTCTTTAAGCTCATGATATCTGTGCATGAAGGGTTCTCCTAAATCATTTATGAGTATCCCTCCCTCCCCTCTTATCGATTCGGAGAGCAAAAATGCAGGCACACCTTTTATATGCAAACAGGTGGGATGAAACTGAACAAATTCCATATCCTCTACAATAGCGCCTGCAAGAAACGCCGCTGCAATACCATCTCCTGTAGTCACATCAGGATTTGTGGTGTGTTTATATACTGCTCCATAACCACCGGCAGCAACAATTACTCTACGAGCAGGTATATCCTCAAATTTATTATCTTTTAATATTCTTATGCCTACTACTGTATTTTCTTCACATAAAATGCTTATCAAGGTGCAATACTCATGTATTCTGATCGGTAGTTTTTTAAGCATTTCAATAAGTATTCTTTCTACTTCGTGTCCTGTTGCATCTCCTAAGGCATGCACGATCCTATTGATGGAATGAGCAGCTTCGCGAGTAAAATCTAACGAACCATCTGGTCTTCTGTCAAATTTTGCTCCCCAGTCTATAAGCTCTCTTACTCTTTCCGGTCCTTCATCTACCAGGATATGCACCGCTTTCTCATTGCATAATCCTGCGCCGGCCTTTATCGTATCTTGAAAATGAGACTCTTTACTGTCATTTTCTCTCAAAACAACAGCAATGCCGCCTTGTGCTTTGTCAGTGTTGGACATATCTATACTTTCTTTCGTATAGATATCTACTTCCTTTCCTTCTAAGGCTATTTCAATAGCGGCGCGCAATCCTGCTACACCACTGCCTATAACCACAAAATCTTTCATTTTATAATAAAGTAGCAAGATGATGGCGGTTTAGGAGGAGCTTTGTGACCGCAAGAAGAAAGACCCGCAGTTACAAGCAATATTGCTAAAATCATTAGAGTATATTTCATAACAGGAATTGTAGTAAAAATTAAAAG
>JAGMDW010000022.1 GCA_023128455.1 Desulfurellaceae bacterium | reverse complement strand
TTCGTTAGGATATTACACAGGACGGGGTGAATCAAAAAGCATATAAGCTTTCCCTTGAAATATTTAATGTGACAAAAAGTTTTCCCAAAGAAGAATTGTATTCTTTAACGGATCAAATCAGGAGATCCTCCAGGTCAATTGGAGCAAATCTGGCTGAAGCATGGCCCAAGAGAAGGTACACAAAATTATTTATAAGCAAATTGGTAGATTCGGCCGGAGAAGCTTCTGAAACTGAATTTTGGTTAGATATGTCAAAAGACCTTGGCTACTTAAATAATGAAATTCATGGTGAATTGATAAATAGATGTCAAGAGATTGAAAAAATGCTTAATAGTATGATTAACCAACCAGACAAATTTTGTCACTAAAACTACCTACTATTTACTTTCCACTACTTGCTACTGAAGAAGGGGAGAGCGAAGGTGAGGGGTTGGGTGTTTACTTATAACTTGTTTTAACCTCTTTAGTGCATTTGTTCAGTTTCTTATCAAAAGAAAATATCTCCATCTCTTCACTATAAGCGCACAGCAGACAATCCACAAAATCAATATTGTTTGTTTTAAAGATATAAAGAGCATTTAATGTTATATCTTTATCCTGAATTTTTATATTCCTGCTGCTTAAAAGCTCCTCTAAAGTTTCCACAACCTGCTTTTTATTTATTTTATAAAACTTTGTGAAAACATAAATTAGCTCTGCTAAGACAGATTGAAGAATATAGGCTGCTTTCTTGCCAGAAAAAACCTCTTCAAAAAATTTATCGGCAAGAGAATAAAACTCTTCGTTATCTTTTAGCAGGTATCTTATGATTATATTAGCGTCTATCGCTACTATGCTTTTCTTTGATTGCATTTGCAAAGGCTTCCCTTTCTAATTTCATTATTTCTTCTATGGGTTTATCCTTAACGGCGTATTGTTGAAAGACCCCACCGAGTTCTCTATGTGGTTCTATGATCACTCTATCCTTCTCCATTCTTATCTTTACAGCATTGGTTTTAAGTTTTTTTCTAAATTTAGCCGGTATAGTCACCTGTCCTTTTTTCGTGATTTTTGCTGTAAACATTTCTTACCCCTTTAAAGAAGCATTACTTATTGGAAAATGTAATGCATTTATTGTGGATTGTCAATGTTTACTGACTACCAACAAGGGGAGAGCGAAGAGGAGAGGTCGGGTGTTTACTTTTGAAAAGGGGAGGGGTCGGGTGTTTACTTTTAACTAAAAATGTTGTATAAATATCCAAATGCCAAGACGACCAAGAATTGATATTATAGGTTATTATCATATCATCAACAGGGGTGTAGCGAGATCAAATATTTTTTTGAATGATATTGACAAAGATAAGTTTTTAAAAATACTCAATGAGACTTGTAAGATATATCATTTTAACATTCACTCATTTTGTCTTATGGATAACCACTATCATTTTCTTTTAGAGACAACCGATGAGAACCTATCACTTCTAATGAGACAAATCAATTCAAGATATGCCATTTACTTTAATAAAAAATACAACAGAGTCGGTCCTCTCTGGCAGGGCAGATTTAAATCCTGGTATGTTTATAATGAAAGCTATCTTTTTACATTGGTTAAATACATTGAACAAAACGCTACAAGAGCAAACATCTCAACAAAGGCTGGAGAAGATAGATATGCTTCCTCATATTATTTTATTAGCGGCAAAATTCCATTTTGTCTCAAGAATTCCTTGTGTTTAAGAGATTTTAAGTTAAATGAGCTGAAAAATCTTCTTGATGTTCCAATAAGCGAAAATGATGAGAAGGTTATAACAAAGATTCATAGTGCAAGGTTTAAAAAAGAAGAAGGGGGGATTATCAAAGAAAAAAATATATCTCTAAAAGAATACTTCACCGATGTTCATGACAAAGACTCAAGAGATAAAAATATCATAAAAGCTTTCTATGATGGCTACAAGCAGGCTGAAATCGCTAAATATTTAGGGCTTTCGACCGTTGCAATCTCAAAGATTTTAAGAATTTATAAAGAAAAAAGGGCTTTATTTGATAAGCTAAAGTCAAAAGGCATTTTTTGGAGTTATGCAAAGGATATTAGCTTTGGTAAATTGGGTGAAGAAATATTGATAGAATATACTCTAAAATACGGTGATTTTGATGATGTTAAAGTTGCATTTGCAATTTTTGGCAAAAAGAGGCTCAAAAAGGTTTGGAAATCAAAGATAATTTCAGATAAGAGATTTAAAAAGCTAAACTACTTTTTAGCGAGAATGTTTTTTGATATGAAGGTTGAGGCTGACTATTTTGAAGGATTAAAGAATGAGAGATTTGAAAAACTTAGACTGCTTGCTTCCAAAGACAAAAAAATTATTAGTCGAACTTATAGATAGTGCAGATTTTTTACATAAATATGTGATGGTGGGTGGTTCTGCTCTGGCTATGCATCTATGCCATAGAAAAAGCGATGATTTAGACTTTTTTACTTATGAAGATAGTTTTGATAAAAAAGAGATATTTGATTATATAAGAAGATTTGAAACTAAAGAGATTATCAATGAATCAAATGAACAGATAGATCTTTTGATAAATGGGGTCAAAGTGACCTTTTTCAATGCCAAATGGGGGTTTCTTAAGCCCATAAAGATAGAGAGATTTAACTTAGCCACTTTAGAAGCTATTGCTGCTATGAAGGTAAATACGCTATTTTTAAGAGCAAAATATAGAGATTATTATGATTTGTACTGTTTAGCAAAAGAGAAGATGAGTGTCAGACAGATTTTTGAATATTCAAAAAGTGTGGTTAAAGGAATAAATTTTAAGCTATTTTGTATGGCACTTACTTATGTTGAAGACATAGAGGATGATAATATTATTCATCTTGAACCAAGAATGAAAGTTGGTAAAAAAGAGATTAGAGACTTTTTTGAAAAACTGATAAAGCAGGAAGAAGTGGGAAGGAAACGTTAAAACGAGTGAGGAGTTGAGAGGGATTGGGCGTTTGGC
>JAGMDW010000219.1 GCA_023128455.1 Desulfurellaceae bacterium | reverse complement strand
CAAGAGATGGGATATGACACTGCAGCCAGTTGCACCCCTATTATTCCTGTGATTATTGGTGATAATGACAAGGTATTGCTCATGCGCAGGATGCTGTTTGATGAAGGAATATTTGTAAATCCCGTGGTTTCACCAGCAGTGCCCAAAAACAAGACATTAGTAAGGGTAAGCCTTATGGCTACTCACACCTTTGACCAAATAGATTTTGCATTGGAAAAATTCAAAGAGATTGGCAAAAAATTGGATATTATATGATAGAGGTTGTAGAGGCGAGTTCAAAGAAAGAATTTGTCCTGTTTCCGTGGAGGATTTACAAAAAACATAAATATTGGGTTCCTCCTTTAATCAAGGAAGAAATTAATATCTTAGATGAAGACAAAAACCCATTTTATAAATATGCAAAGATAAAGCTTTTTCTTGCTTATAAAGATAAAGAGGTAGTGGGAAGAATTGCAGCCTGCATAAATAAAAGACACAATGAATATCATAAAGACAAGGTAGGTTTTTTCGGATTCTTTGAGTGTATAAATAACTTAGATGTATCAAAAGCATTGCTGGATAAAGCCTCTTCTTATCTGCGCGAGCAAGGCATGGATAGAATGAGAGGTCCTATGAATCCATCTATGAACGACACCTGTGGTCTTTTAGTAAAGGGATTTTTTTCTCCTCCGGTTTTTATGATGCCCTATAATCCCTATTACTATATAGATCTATTAGAGGCTTATGGATTAAAAAAGATAAAAGACCTCTATGCCCATTATCTCTCTACATTAAGCAGGCCTCAAGAGAGACTCATTCAAATAGGAAAAAAGATAAAGGAAAGATTTAATATTACTTTGCGTTATTTTTCTAAAAAAAATTTTAAAAGGGATATGAATATAATTAAAAATATTTACTCTCAAGCCTGGAAAGACAATTGGGGATTTGTTCCTCCTACCGATGAGGAAATTGCTTATGGAGCAGAAAAAATGAAGAGCATTGTTCCTGAAAAATTTATCATCATTGCTGAAAAAGAAGGAGAACCATGCGGATATTCACTTATCTTTCCTGATTTTAACCAAGCCTTAAAGGTAGCCAATGGGAAAATAACTGCCTTTAATTTCTTAAAATTTTTATTTGCTTTAAAAAAAATAAACAACTCCCGACTTATTACTCTGGGTATCGTTGATAAATATCGCAATTTAGGTATAGATTCACTCCTTTATTTGGAGAGTTTTAAAGTAGTAAAAGAAAGTGGCTATGCAGGGGGAGAGCTCTCGTGGACATTGGAGGACAATTTTGTTATCAACAAACCCATAGAAGACAAGATGAAGGCAGAACTGTATAAAATTTATCGGATATACGAGAAAGAGATTTAATTATTCAGCTCTTATGATATTTGTTTTCATATAATCCTGCAATACTTCGGGAATAACTACTGAGTCGTCTTCCTGTTGATAATTCTCTAAGACAGCAATTAGTGTTCTTCCTACCGCTAATCCTGAACCATTTAGAGTGTGAATATACTCTGTTTTCTTATTACCTTTTCTTTTGAATTTTATATTTGCTCTTCGGGCTTGAAAATCCAAACAATTTGAACAGGAAGAAACCTCTCTAAATCTCTTTTCGCCGGGCAGCCATACCTCTATA
>JAGMDW010000218.1 GCA_023128455.1 Desulfurellaceae bacterium | reverse complement strand
CCCCCAAATTCTGCCTCTTTTCCTAATGGCAAAAACAAGGGCATCGCCTTTGGCGTAATATTTTCCTGAATATCAGAAAGTGTATTGTAAAAATCAGCATGTTCCTTATCCAACATGCTTATCGCAATAAAGCTCAGTTTTTGCTTTTGCATAAGCCATTTAAAAAGCTTGTTTGTTTCTGCTTTTATCCCACTTAATGCATCTACAAGCACGACTGCACCATCAGCCACTCTTGCTCCGCAAAATGCATCAGTAATAAAATCTCCATAGCCTGGTGTGTCTATAATATCTATGTGATGTCCTTCCCAATCTGTATATCCTATTGCCAATTGTAAAGAAAGCTTTCTCTGTATCTCTTCATTGTCAAAATCCATCGTTGTATTTCCATTATCCGTACTACCCTTTCTATTTATTTTTTCAGTAAGAAACAAAACATCCTCTATTAATGTTGTTTTCCCACTTCCTCTTCCCCCTAACACAACTATGGTTCCCTTCTCATTCATATATCAGCCCCCATTCTTAAAAACTTATTCCATAATGGACAATCTCTCTTCTTGAAAAATGAGCAACCCAAACATTTCTGCTCAAAATATTTGTTATCTTTTTCTGATTCCTCTCTAATCTGGCGTAAGCTTTTTGATTTACTGATAAATAAATCTATTTCGTTTTTTGTCATTTTCAGTTTTTTCAACCATTCCTGTAAAAGGTCGGCATACTCGGGATGATTTATGCTATTGCTTTTCATGATTTTATCCTGCAAATTATATACACCTGTAATTTCTGTTATGTCTATTACCTGTGAAGTAAAGTGCACCTCCGCCGCCGACAAAATATATACACCGGGTTTAATTTGTTTATAGTTTTTACCATCTGTTTTGCAGTATCCAATAAGGAAATCATGATAGCCATATCGCACTCTAAACAAAAAGTACGCCATGGCATATTCCTGTATAAGCTCACTAATTTCCTCAAAGTAGAAAAGATAATCTATTTGCCCATCATTCATATATCCCTCAAGATACGGACCATTTTCTATCTCCCCTTTTCTTCGGGGGTAACAGTGAAGGATGTCTCTTACAATTATGCCATTTTCCTTAACAATCCTGCATCCTTCTGGGAACAACGGAAGAGGATAAAATGGAGAAGAAATCAACAGCGTTTCCATAAAATCTCTCCTTTCTTCTTAAAATAACAATATACCAAAATTACACCAACAATAAATGCAATTGCTGCACCTTTCCCTAAATAAGAGTGCACGACCTTCCATTCTCTACCTGCAAAATAACCTAAAAAAACATATATAGATGCCCAGCATACTCCACCTGCTACATTATATATAAGAAATGTCTTATATCTCATATGTGCAATACCAGCCACAAATGGAGCAAACGACCTCAAGACAGAAGCAAATCGCTCAAAGAAAATTGTCTTCCCACCATGATTACTAAAGAAAGCTCTTGCAACACGATAACATTTCTCGTTGAACAAAAAATACTTCCCATATTTTATTATCACAGGTTCACCGATTCTCCATCCTAAAAAATATCCAAAACTATCTCCTAATATCGCACCAGATAGAGAAACAACAACAGTTAAATAGAAATTCAATATACCTTGTGATGCAAAAACACCGCCCAATACAGCTGCCATTTCCCCGGGAACAATTAACCCCATGAAAGCTGATGATTCCAAAAAGGTCAATACAAATATAGCACCTTCACCATATCGCGATACCCACTCTATTGCTGTGTTTGTCATGTTCAACATCAGATGGTTTTATTATAAGTGAAATATAGATTTATATCAAGCAATTCTGCTT
>JAGMDW010000217.1 GCA_023128455.1 Desulfurellaceae bacterium | reverse complement strand
CAGATGAATAAGCGATTCGCTCGTTATACTTTATTGACCCAAACTGCTTTTTATGATCAATAACTTCGCTTTTTCACCAGCCGTCATTGCCGTATTGCTCAAAAGGAAAGGGGATTCATAACCTTTTTGCCTTCCATTTGAACTTGTTCTACTTTTAAAGCACCATCTTTACAACAGATATAAAAGGCATCTTTGTCTATCTTTATTATTTTCCCATAATTATAATCTTTTTCCTTTAATGAAACAGGCGAGGCTTTTAGAATTTTAAGGCGTTTTCCATAACAAACCAGCAGGAAGTTAATAAAGTTGTATGGTCTTAATTTAACATGCGATTACTATTTAACAATGTTGTTTATAATTGCAAAATTTGATACCATAAATTAAAAAAGGAGTTGAAGGATGAAAATTCTTGTTCCTACCGATCTTTCTGAAGTATCTCTGGAGGCAGTAGAGTTTATTATGCAGAATGAACAACTAAGAAAGGAAGACATTATTCTTGTTTATGTAGTAGATATTAGGGGTATTCTCTCTGCGATCTATACCAGTGCAGCAGAGCTGCAGGGTATCGTTCAGCGAGAGGCAGAAAAAAGACTGAGGGATATAGAGAAGAAATTTAAAGAACAAGGCTTACATATAAAACATATTATAAGATTAGGTGAACCCTCGGATGAGATTGTTAAAACAGCCATTGAGAAAAAGATAGATCATATAATTATTTCTTCACATGGTAAAGGAATATTAAAGGAGATGTTTGTGGGTAGTGTAGCTGTAAAGGTGACAAGAAAATCTCCTATACCTGTTACCATTGCTAAGCCTAAGGATGTGAAGAAAAGGCTAAACCAATATTGGAAAAATGCCTAACCTTGTTTCTATTTATGAAAAGTTGTTCTCTGCTTTTGGTCATCAGAACTGGTGGCCCGGGGAAACGGATGATGAGATAGCAATTGGCGCTATTCTTACTCAGAATACAGCCTGGAAAAATGTAGAAAAGGCAATTCAAAACTTAAAACAGGCAAATCTGTGTAGTTTTTCTGCTATTTTTAGTGCAGAAGAAGAAAAGATAAAGAAACTCATTTCACCCGCAGGTTTTTTTAATTCCAAGACACAATATTTAAAAAATTTTGCGTTTTGGTTACACCATAAAAAGGGTTTTTCTCAATTAAAAAAATATTCTTGTGAAGAATTGCGTTTGGAACTTCTTTCCATCAAAGGCATAGGTAAAGAAACGGCAGATTCTATCTTGTTGTATGTTCTTTCTTGCCCCTTTTTTGTGGTTGATGCATATACCAAAAGATTAGTTCACAGACGCAAAATTATATCTGCATTCAGCTATGATGAAATACAAAAATTATTTATGGAGAACATTCCTTTAGATATTGAATTATATAAGAATTATCATGCGTTAATTGTTGAGTTGGGTAAAACATACTGTAAGAGAAATCCTCGGTGTGATACATGTCCCTTGAAGGAGTTTTTATGACACAAATCATAGATTTGCGCCGCAAGAAACTCCGAAAGAGTTTCTTGTGACAGTTATCGGTCTTACCGGTGGCATCGCTTCGGGCAAAACTACAGCGAGAAAGATGTTTGAAGAATTGGGTGCATATACATTGGATGCGGATGAATTGTCTCATAAAACATTACACCAAAAAGATGTTTATCAAAAATTGTTAGAACATTTTGGAAATGGGATATTGGATAAGGATAAAAAGATAGACAGAAAAAGATTGGGTAAAATTGTGATAAACAATAAAAAAGAACTAAAATTTTTAGAGAGCGTTGTCCATCCCAAGATAGCAGAGATGAGAGATGCATTTATAGAAAATGTGAAAAAAAAGGATAAAGATGCGGTTATTATATACGATGTTCCTTTACTTTATGAAAAAAAGATGGAAAATATGTTTGATACGATTATTGTGGTCTATGTAGATAGAAAGACACAGATAAAAAGAATAATGGAAAGAAATAAGATTTCTGAAGAAGGAGCAGAAAAGAGATTAAAGTTACAGATGGATATAGAGGAGAAGAAGAAAAAGGCACAGATTATTATAGACAATAGAGGAACACTGGATGATACCTTTAAGCAGGTAAAGAACATCTGGGATAAAACAATTAAAGGAGGATGATATGCCAGAATTGGGTAAGGTAAAAAAACCTTCGGTTGAAAAGTTTAAGGATAAGAAAAGGTTATATCTTATTCCGCTTATATCTTCAATGACAGGATTGGATGTTAAGGAGAAGCAAGAGGAGTATGAGAAAAAATTTGAGAACTACTGGAAACAGGCTAAAGAACAAGTAGAAAATTTGGAACTTAAGATGGGGCAGGTCAAAAACATTTATCACGAGTTTGTTT
>JAGMDW010000216.1 GCA_023128455.1 Desulfurellaceae bacterium | reverse complement strand
GTGTCAGAAAGGGGTCAGGTCTTCACGGGCTGTTGAAAAAGTGACCTATTTTATAGATAAATCTTATATTTTTAGTAAAAAAATGGTATAATTACACAATCTCATATCAAGGAGAAAGCCTTTATGTTAGGGAAAAGAAATCCACAAGAACCGTTATTTTACTACTTCAATATGGCAAATATGATTCCCAAAAACCATATTTTAAGACTGATCAATAAATATGTCGATTTTTCTTTCATCCGTAAGAAAGTAAAACATCTCTATAGCGAAACAGGTAGACCATCCATTGACCCTGAAATACTCATCCGCATGCTTCTCATTGGATATCTTTACGATATTACTTCAGAGAGAAAGTTATGTGAAGAAGTCAAGATGCATATTGGATATAGGTGGTTTGTAAGTTTAGATATGAATGAAGAAATTCCTGACCATTCTACTTTTTCCAAAAATCGCCACGGAAGATTCAAAGAGAGTGGGGTTTTTCAGGAGATTTTTGATGAGATTGTAAGACAATGTATAAGTTATAGCTTAGTCAGTGGTGAGCATTTGACTACTGATGGTAGTTTAGTAAAAGCCAATGCCTCTATGAAAAGCATGGAGCCAGTGATAATGGAGATGAAGCCCAAAGATTACATAAAAAAGGTAGAACAAGAAAATCCAGTAGAAGAGCCCTGGGAACCCGATGATGATTTCAAGCGTAAAGGAGAAAAAATAAGCAATAAGACTCATCGTTCTAAGACAGATCCAGATGCAAGACTTGCGAGGAAGGGTAAAGGTGGGGCAAAACTTGCCCATGGAGTTAATTATCTTATGGACAACAAGCATCAAATTATCATTGGTGTTAAAGCCGAAAGACCGGATAGAGGTGGAGAAACAAAGGCAGCCGTTGAAATGATAAAACAAAGCAAATGGAAGTTTAAAATTAAACCTCAAACTTTAGGTGCGGATAAAGGTTATGCCACAGGAGAATTTGTGTATCATATGATTAAAGAAGGTATTACTCCTCATGTTCCCATTATGGATACACGGAGTCAAAATGATAAAGGAATTTTCCCCATAACCAAATTTAGCTTTGATGCTGAGCATAATGAATATATATGTCCTCAAGGCAAGAGACTTAAATATTTAGGAATACACAAAAAGAGCCGGCAATTCGTTTGGCGTGCAAGTATTAAAGATTGTAAGGTTTGTCCACTAAAGGGAAAGTGCACTAGAGATCGTGCTCGGTCTTTAAGTCATCACATATATGAGAATTATCTTAAACAGGCAAGGGTACAAACAAAAACACCCTTTTATCGTATTTCTCAAAGGATGCGTAAACTAATTGAAGGGTTGTTTGGTGAAGCCAAAGAATACATGGGACTTCGAGTAGCCAAATTCAGGCGATTATGGAATGTAGAGGAACAATTTTTACTCACTGCTACGGCACAAAACATTAAAAAGATGGTGAAATTGCTTCATAGGGGTAAGCCAAGAGCCAAAAAGGTTGCTCAAGGAGTGGTTATTCCCAGTGGTTATACCACTTACTGGTTTAAAATGGTGTTTCGAGCTATCAAAATGCTCTTCAGATTGAATTTTTGCCATTATTATTATTATGGGTTAGTTTAATAAAAATGAGTTTATCAACAGTCTGTGAAGACCTGACCCCCCTTAGGATCTGTTTTATTGGAGGAAAAATGTTATCCAAGGTGAAAAGAATTAAAAAAAGATTTGACGAAATAACAAATTTGCTTATTCAACCAGAAATAATAAGTGATATGGAAAAATATAAGAAACTTTCTTCGGAACGAAAGGCAACAAAACCTATCGTTGATGTGTATGAGGATTATTGCCGCATTTTAAAAGAGACAGAAGAGTGTGAAGAGATGTTGGCTGATCCTGAATTAAAAAAATTGGCACAGCAAGAAATAGAAACACTAAACAAACAAAAGGTAAAGTTAGAAGAGAAGATGAAAGTTTTGCTTATTCCACATGATCCGCTGGATGAAAGAAATGTGATATTGGAGATAAGGGCAGGGACAGGTGGAGGAGAGGCGGCACTTTTCGCTCATGATCTCTTCAAAATGTATACGGGTTATGCTTTAAGAAAAGGGTTTCAGATTGAGGTGATAAGTAAAAATCTGACTGAGATGGGAGGACTTAAAGAGGTTATTTTGAATATTAAAGGTAAGGAAGTATATAGATTTTTTAAGCATGAGAGTGGCATTCATAGGGTTCAGCGAGTGCCCGTTACAGAATCGAAGGGAAGGATACATACCTCAGCGGTAACTGTAGCTGTTTTTCCTGAAGCCGATGAGGTGGAAGTGGATATAAATCCAGATGATTTGAGAATAGATACCTTTAGAGCATCCGGTCATGGTGGTCAACATGTGAATGTTACGGACTCTGCAGTGCGTATAACACATATTCCCAGCGGCACTGTGGTGAGTCAACAAGACGAAAGGTCTCAATTTAAGAACAAGGCAAAAGCATTAAAAATTCTAAGGGCTAAATTGCAACAACATTACCAACAAAAACAGAAAGAACAAACGGAGGAATCGCGTAAAAAACAGGTGGGAACAGGCGACCGTTCAGAAAAGATTAGGACCTATAATTTTCCTCAGGGGAGGGTTACGGATCATAGGATAAATCTTACATTATACAAATTAGAATCTGCAATGGATGGTGATTTAGATGAAATAGTGGAAGCTCTAAGCATCCGTGAGAAGCAGCAGGCACTAAAAGATCTTTAAAACCCGATATTGTGTGTTTTAAGCTCCTGGGTTGTATTGATGTTCACCAAGGATTTTTCAGCTTTAATAGATACAATTTCTTCTTCTTTTATAATATTCAATCTAAGATGGGGTAAAATATCTCTTATCCGCCTTTCACCTTTTCTTATCGCTTCTTCTATTGTTTTTAAACAACTCTTTTTATATAAAGCATGCAATGTCTGGAATCTTTCTTTGTAAAAGGGAACTACTATATCTGCATTGTCTCTTTTTTTCCACTCATATTCAATGAGTTTGGCATCAATGAATGGCATATCACAACCGCAGACGAATATCCAATCTGCAGGTGCATTTTTGAGTCCTGTATATATGCCTCCCAATGGGCCTAAGTATGGTATCTCATCCCTCAACAAAAGGACATTTAGTTTTTTATACTTCTCTATTTTGTTAGCCACGATTATTACATTGCTGCATAATGCCTTTAATATCTCTATCTGATGTTGAATTATAGGTTTTCCCTTAAGCTTTAATAACGCTTTATCCTTTCCCATTCTTCTTGATCCACCGCCGGCCAATATGACAGCAGTGCAATTTTTAGATAAACTCACCAAAACTTAGGAGGCGGCGGTGAAATACTTCTTTTCCTTCTGCATTTCAATCGGACGATTTTCTTTATTTTCTACAACCAATTTTTTAAACGCTAACCTTTCACCTTTTTTTAACAAAAAAGACCTTGTAATTTTGTACCGCACCACTATTTCACCGATATCCACAGGAATATCAGACAATGTATTTATAAATTTATTTACGTCCATTTTATTACCTCTCGCTACTTAAGTTTTATACTGTAGATTTCTCTCTTATCTCTTCAAACACACTGAATACATTTTCCAATGCTGTGCTTATCCACTCCTCGCTATCATTTATATATCCTTCAATTAATGTTCCCATTCCCATCTCTTCTTTTTCTTTAAATAAAAGATAGCTGACAAACCCTGCAACACCGCCAAGAATGAGAGAAGATGAAAAATCAAGGAGTTTCTTTCTGATAAGGCGAGATAAAAAAATATTGGATAAGACTACACTGCTTCCCACCGCAGTTGCTTTTATTCCACTTCTTTCTACATTTATCAAGTCTATTGGTGCTAAATATAGTCCATATTCAGAAGCAATTTTTGCTCGGCGTTTAATGTCCTCCCATTCTTGTTTGTTTTTAGTTATATACTCTTTGCAATTTTTCTCCACAAAATTTGTTAAATCGGCGAGCATAGATTGGAGATTGCTCTTCCCCCAGTCTTCCAATTTTTTCTTTAAATCTTCCAAAACATCTTTTTCTGGAATTATTTGTATAGAATAATCTGTTTTTAATATAGATGTAAATTCACTTAGTTTGTTGTTATATTTTTCTAGTATTTTTTTCATGTTTTCACCTCTTTTTTAATATCTCTTTCTTCTATTTCCCCGCCGGGCGTGATTTCTCTAAATATTTGTCCAAAAAACTTAAAAAACTGACAATGCTTATTTTTATAGCAATCAGGGGCAAGTCCTGCCTTTAGGCATATATGTCTTAGGAATGTTTCCTTGTCCCATTTCTGTTCTACTGGCACCTGTGGAAGCAAGATGCCACTTCTGCTTCCACTACGTATAAGTAAGCCATGTTCCCCAATTTCAAATTGCAAAGAGTATTTCTGGTGCGGATTGAGTATTTCTGGTTCAGAGAGAACGCTAATCTCTATTGTTGTGAGATTGAGTTCTCTTTCTTTTAAGTGCTCAAATCGCGGATCATTGAATGCGCTGGACATAGCAGCATCAATTATTGAGCTGATCAAAGACCCTTCTCCTAATGGATAGCCTATACATCCTCTCAGGTTGTGGGAAGGATAACTTTCCAATGTTACGAATATTCCTCTCTGTTCATTAAAAATGGATGGATAGTTTTGAGGTTGAGTAAGATATTTGTGTTCTTTTAGATAATATTCTATGGATTCTCTTGCTAATTTTACAAGGAAAATACCTTCTTCTGCCGAAAGTTTTCTCATATCCCATCTCCTAAAACATTTCTGCATCTTTTACACAATTTATTTGCATCTACATCTGTATCATATTTCCAACAACGCTCACATTTTTTTCCTCGAGCATGAGCTACATATATTTTTAGTCCTCCTTCTTCCAAACAATATAAGGGAGAATCAGGTTTTTCATTTAAAAATAGATGAGAAACAATGGCAATATCTGCCAATTTATCTCTGTGTTTTTCCAATATTCCTCTGAATTTCCCATCATCTTCAATGTAGATGTCAACTTCCAGAGAATTGCCAATCTTCTTTTGTGAGCGAACCACCTCTATAGCTTTGTCTGCTTTAGTTTTGAGTTCTCTCAAAGCTGTCCATTCTTCTATAATCTGGGTATTTAACCAATCATCGTTTAATTTGGGAAAGCTTTCCAGATGCACACTTTGTTTCTTTTCTTTTAAGTTTGCAAAGGAATAAGCCTCTTCGGCGGTAAATGAAAGAATGGGCGCGATTAAGAGTAAAAATGTGCGTAGTATTTCAAACATTGCCATTTGCGCACTTCTTCTTTTGTTGCTGTTCATACTTTCACAATACAACCTGTCTTTTAGCATATCAAGGTAAAACGAACTTAACTCATTTGCACAAAAGGATGTAATCAACTGATATATTTTATGATACTCGTATGTTTCATAACTGTTTAGGATTTTTCTCTTTAAGTTTTCCAATTCTGTTAATATCCATTTGTCTATGTTTTCTAAGTCTTCATACTTTAATTTATCCCTTTCGTCAAAATCGGACAGATTACCAAGAAGAAATCTCAGTGTATTTCTCATCTTACGGTAGTTGTCAATTAACCTCTTTAATATTTCAGGGGAGAGTTTAATGTCATTTCGATAGTCTGAAGCGCAAACCCACAACCGTACTATCTCTGCACCAGATTTGTCTATTATTTCCTGAGGAGAAATTACATTTCCCAACGATTTGGACATCTTTTTCCCTTCTGCATCTACTACAAAACCATGAGTGAGAACTGTGTTATAAGGAGCTCTGCCTCTGGTGGCAACAGACTCCAGGAGCGAGGACTGAAACCATCCACGATGTTGATCTGAACCCTCTAAATACATATCTGCTGGCCATTTTAATTCTTTCCTTTCTTCAAGCACAGCGGCATGACTCACACCAGAATCAAACCACACATCCAAAATATCTGTTTCTTTCTTGAATTCTTTTCCCCCGCATCTTTCACATGTAAAATTCGATGGTAGAAAATCTTCTACCTTTTTTTCGAACCATACATCTGTTCCCTCTTTTTCCACATTTTCTGCTACTTTTTCTACAAATTCTCTACTAAATTGGATGTTGCCGCATTTTTTACATTTGATTAAAGTGATGGGGACTCCCCACGCTCTCTGCCTGGATATGCACCAATCGGGTCTTGTCTCCATCATAGCCTGCATTCTATTTTTCCCCCATTCCGGTATCCACTGAACTCTGTCTATTTCTTGTAAGGCTTTTTCTCTCAAGGTTTTTATAGGTATAAACCATTGTTCTGTAGCTCTAAAAATGACAGGCTTCTTACATCTCCAGCAATGAGGATAGGAATGGGTGATTTCTTCTTCTAAAACTAAGGTGTTCATCTCCTTTATTTTTTTTATAATAGCTTCATTAGCATCGAAAACGAACATATTGCTAAAATACTCTATATTAGAGGTGAATCTTCCCTCTTCATCTACAGGAGAATAAACAGGAAGATGATATTTTAATCCTACACTATAATCTTCTTCTCCGTGACCTGTCGCAATGTGAACACAACCTGTTCCTTCATCTAAATTGACAAAGTTTCCATTAAGCACTCGACTGATACGACTATAAAAAGGATGTGCCAATTCCATTCCTTCTATTTCCTTGCCCTTGATGGTGGAGATAATGTTGTAATTTTTGATGGAGAATTTCTCCATCAATTTTTCAACTAAACCTGTGGCTAAAAAGTAAACATTTCTTTCTCCAATATCTACAAAACTATAATCTATATCAGGATGAACACATATCGCTAAATTTGCAGGTAATGTCCATGGGGTGGTAGTCCAGATAATTACGCTGACTTTTTTCCCCAGGAATCTTTTGTCATTTTGCGATATGTTGGTGAGAAGAGGAAAGCGTACATAAACAGATGATGATCTATCTTCTTCATATTCTACTTCTGCCATAGCTAATGCCGTTTTGCAGGAAGGACACCAAAAAACAGGCTTTTTCTTTTTGTAAATCATGCCTTTTCCTACAAACTTAGCCAATTCCCTTAGTATACTTGCTTCGTATTTATAATCCATAGTAAGGTAAGGTTTGTCCCACAGGCCAAATATACCCAACCTTTTAAATTCCTTTCTCTGAATGTCTACAAATTTTGCGGCAAATTCTCTACATACTTTCCTCATTCTTTTTGTATCTGTTTTTCCTGTTTTTTTTTCTACCTGATGTTCGATAGGAAGACCATGACAATCCCAGCCAGGAACGAAAGGAGTATCATAGCCGTTCATAAATTTTGCTTTTATCACAATGTCTTTTAATATTTTGTTCAACGCATGTCCAATATGAATATGCCCATTAGCATAAGGAGGCCCATCGTGGAGAATAAATGCACTCTTTCTTTTTTTACATTCTTCCAATATTTTTTCGTAGAGTTTTAGCTTTTCCCATTCTTCTAACATTTTAGGTTCTTTCTCACTGAGATTTGCCTTCATTGAAAATTTTGTTTTGGGAAGGAGCAGTGTATCTTTATAGTTCATTTTACCTCCTCAAGCGAGCGGCGAATTTTTCCTCTATCTTCTGCACAACCTTGTTTATAATATACTGAACCTCATCGTCGGTAAATGTCTTTTCATCATTTCTCAGGATGATGCGAAATCCCACACTCTTTTCTTTTCCTTTAGTGAACAGGTCAAAGATATATATTTTATCGATGTGTTTATCTGTATCTTCTATTGTTTTTAGAATTTCGCCTACCAGTATATCTTTATCCATGAATAATGAAATGTCTCTAATAACCAGCGGATATTTGGGTAAATGGCGAAAAAAGATGAGTTTTTTGCTTTTTTCTACTATTTTTGCAAGGTTTATTTCCCCTAAGATGACGGCGTTCTTTGTCTTCAATCTTGTTTTGTAAAGTATTTCAGGGTGAATTTCCCCGAAGTGCCCTATTGTTTTTCCCTTAAACAGCACATCGGTTGCCTTCTGGGGATGGAAAAATGGATTTTGGGTTTGCCTGTACTCTACATCTGCACCTATTAGATAAAATACATCTTCAAAAAACCCTTTTATATCGTAAAAATCAAAATTCGCCTCTTTTTCATGCCAGCAGGGCTCATATCTTCTACCAAATAGAGCTATGCCCAAAGTGAGTGGTTCATAAGGTAATTTTCCCTTTTCACCTTCTATAAAAATTTTTCCTATCTCAAACAAAGGAACCCTGAGAACAGATCGGGATACATTCAAAATTACATTATTCAGCAATCCCAATAGGAGGGTAAAGCGCATCACATTCTGTTCCAGGGAAAGGGGATTGTTTATTTTTACTATTTCATTTTCTATTAGGTTATATTTTTCTAATTCTTCTATATTTACAAAGGAGTAATTTATTACCTCCGATAATCCGTTATTTAAAAATGTATCCTTTATCTTTTCAGATATAGTAGCTAATTTATCTTTTTTTTGAGGGATTAGGGGAGTGGAGGGAAGGATGGAAGGAATATTGTTATATCCGTAAATTCGAGCTACTTCTTCGGCGATGTCCTCACACTGAAACAGGTCAAAGCGAAATGTGGGAATATGGACGAGAAATTCTTCTATTTTATCTTCCAAGCCCATATGTAGATTTTTAATAATATTTCTTATCTTTTCGTCTTTTATATCATATCCGATAATTTCTCTTATATCGTTATATGAGCATATTATTTCTTTTTCTGGAAAGCTTGTGGTTTTTACATCTACGAGTTCCTGGATAATATGTCCCTGAGTGTATTTTTGTATGAGATGAGCGGCGTAGTTTGCTGCCTCCATTGTATTTTTGGGATCTACTCCTCTTTCAAAGCGGTGTGAGGCATCGGTGTGCATCGAGAGTTTTCGAGCTGTCATCCTTACCGATACGGGGTCGAAGTGGGCACTTTCTATTAAGACATTTCTTGTTTTTTCAGTAACGCCTGTCTCTTTTTCTCCCATAATCCCTGCGATAGCTATAGGTTTTATCTTGTCTGCGATAACGAGCATATTTTCAGAGAGCGTTCTTTCTTTTTCATCCAGTGTGATGATATTTTCTCCATTTTTAGCGTCTCTTACGATAATTTCATTACCTTCTAATTTTTCTACATCAAATGCGTGTAGGGGCTGTCCTAAAGCGAGCATAACATAATTTGTAATATCCACAATGTTGTTGACAGGTCTTATCCCGCATTTAAGGAGTCTGAAACGAATGAGAAACGGAGATTCTTTTATGTTTACATTTTTTAGTAGTCGAGCAGAATAACGGGGACAATCTTTGGTATTTTTTAGCGTTACTTTTATCTTTTGTTCAATTTCTTCTTCTTCTAAATTATATTCTAATTTTTTTAATGGTTTATTAAAGATAGCAGAAGCATCTCTAGCGATACCCAACATGGAAAAGCAATCGCCGCGATTGGGGGTAATGTCAAAGGTTATTAGACAGTCATTAAATTCTTTTATATCTTTCAGGTATGTGCCGTTTTCTACTTCTTTTTCCAGCTTTATCAATTCCTCATTTTCCATTCCGAGGTCTTGAGTTGAACATATAACACCATAAGATGTGCGACTGCCAAATGTCATTTTTTGCACTTTCTTTTTTCCTACCTCGCCTCCCGCCTCTACCACTGCTATTTTATCTCCTATTTGTAAGGAAAGGCGAGTTGCAATTTCTATATCTCTTTCTTTTATGTTTACCGTTATCCAGTTAATGTTTCCTTTTTTTATATCTTTTATTTCTCCTGCTCGAGCTGATCCCAGCATTTCATTTAAGCAGACTATACTCTCTGCTTCTAATCCACCCATTGTGAGTTTGTATGCGAATTCCCTGGCATTACAAGGAATTTCTACGAATTCATTGAGCCAGTTTAATGAAATAATCATAACTAAGCAAAAATTTTTAAGAATCTATAATCGTTTTCAAAAAGTAGCCTGATATCATTTATGCCGTATTTGAGCATTGCCATTCTCTCTACACCCATACCAAAAGCTAAGCCTTTCCAAATTTTCGGGTCGTATCCTGCTGCTTTAAATACATTGGGATGAACTACACCGCAGCCTAATATTTCCAGAAAACCTGTATATGAACAGAGTCTGCAGCCATCTCCCCTACATATAATACATTGTATGTCTACTTCTGCCGAAGGCTCGGTAAACGGAAAATAACTGGGGCGAAAACGGAGCCTTGTCTCTTCTCCAAAAAATTCCCTTAAAAAAACTGTCATAATACCCTTTAGGTGAGAAAAACTCACCTTTCTGTCCACTATCATTCCTTCTACTTGATGAAACATGGGTGAGTGAGAGACATCGGCATCTCTTCTGTAGACCTTTCCCGGCGATATAAACATTAAGGGGGGCACTTTCTCCCTTAAGACGCGTATTTGTACAGGAGAAGTGTGGGTACGCAGAAGTATGTCCTCGTCTATGTAGAATGTATCATGCATATCTCTTGCTGGGTGCTCTTTGGGCATGTTGAGCATATCAAAATTGTATAATTCATATTCTATCTCCGGTCCTTCCTCGATGGAGAAATTCAGCCCTTCGAATATACCTTCTATTTCTCTTAGAACGATATTCAAAGGATGCAGGCTGCCTTTTGCATATCTTCTACCGGGGAGAGAAATATCCAATTTTTCCCTCTCTAAGGATAGATTTTCTATTTCTTTTCTTATGCCTTCATTTTTCTGTGAAAATATCTTTTCTGCTTCTTTCTTTAGGCTATTTATCATCTCTCCGTAGTTTTTCTTTTCCTCTGCAGGAAGGGTGGAAATATTCTTTAAAAGTTTCGTTATATAACCCCTTTTACCTAAGTATTCAGCCTTTATTCGCTTCAGGTTTTCTAAGTCACGAATCTCTTTTATTCCCTGATTTAGTTTTTCTAATATTTCTCTCAACTTTACCTTACTGCCTCTACTAATTTTTTAAATGTTTCTGGTTCCCTTATCGCGAGTTCTGAGAGCATTTTTCTATTTATATCTATTTCGTTTTTCTTTAAACCGTGCACAAAACTACTATAGTTGAGACCTAAGGCTCTTACTGCAGCATTGATACGAGTAATCCATAATTTTCTGAATTCCCTTTTTCTTATCTTTCTATCTTTGTAAGCATTAGATAGCGCTCTGCGCACAGCTTCTTCAGCATTTTTATAGGTACTATGTCTTCTCTGATAGTAACCTTTTGCCATTTTCAGTATCTTTTTGTGTTTTCTTCTCCTATAGGGACCTGTTCTAACCCTCATTTTTCTCTCCTATGCGTAAGGCAAAAGCCTTTTTAAATTCTTTTTTTCTTTACCCTTAACGATATATGCAGCTTTTCCTAAATTTCTTTTCCTCTTTCTATTTTTACACTCCAAGAGATGACCTCTGGACGCTTTGGCTCTTTTGAATTTTCCGCTTGATGTTTTAGAGAATCTTTTTGCTGCCCCTCTCTTTGTCTTTAACTTTTGTAGCTTTTGCATTTGTCCTCCTATTTTGGCAAAAAAATGATTACCATTCTGCGACCTAACATTTGAGGAGTTCCTTCCATTGTTCCTACATCTGCAAGATCGCTTTTCAATCGCTCAATAAGTTTATTAACAAGCTCATGTTTTACGAATTCTCTTCCCCTAAAGAATACATTGAATTTCACTTTACAATTTTCTTCTAAGAAATTATGTGCGCATGATGCCTTCACATTGTAATCTGCATCAGCGATACGAGGCCTAATTTTTACCTCTTTTACTCTCATTAACTTGCGTTTCTTTTTTGCTTTTTGTTCTTTTTTCTGCTGTTCATACTTATATTTTCCGTAATCCATTATCTTGCAGACAACGGGCTCTGATTTTAGAGAAATGGCAACTAAGTCTAACCCTATTTCTTTTGCTCTGTTCAATGCCTCGCTTATGGGAGTGATGCCTACTTGGTTCCCTTCTTCATCAACCAACCTTACTTCTTTAGCTTTGATGTTTTCGTTAATATGAGGCATTTCCCTTCTTCTTCTAGAAATGTTCATATAGTTTGATTTATTTTGTTTTTACACATTTCATCTATCATGTTTGAAAAAGTGTCTACGCTAAAACTACCCATGTTTCCCCCCTTTCTTCGTCTTACAGTAATATTTTTTTTCTCTTTCTCTCTTTCCCCTACAATACACATGAACGGAATATGTTCTTTTTCTGCTTCTCTTATCTTTTTAGATAAGGTTTCTCCTCTTGTATCTATTTCTATTCTTAAACCTTTCTCATTGAGCTGATTATATATCTCCATTCCGTAAGAAAAGAACTTTTCGGATATAGGCAAAATGCGCGCCTGTACAGGTGCAAGCCATAAAGGAAAATCTCCAGCGAAATGTTCTATTAAGATAGCAACGAACCGCTCAATAGAACCCAAGATTACACGGTGAACCATCACAGGCCTTTTTTCTTTTCCATCTTTGTCTATATATATCAAATTGAAACGCTCAGGCAAAGCAAAATCACACTGAATAGTAGCACATTGCCACTCTCTATGCAAGGCATCTTTTAATTTAACATCTATTTTGGGCCCGTAAAATGCCCCTTCACCTTCGTTTATCTGGTATTTTTTACCTGTTTTTTCTAATGCTTGTTGTAGGGCTTGCGTTGCCTTTTGCCAGTTTTCTTCACTCCCTATGTGTTTTTCCGGCTGAGTAGAGAGTTCTAATGCGAAATCAAATCCGAAGATATCCATCGTATTCTTTACGAAGTCCAGTACCTTTATGATTTCCTCGTTTAATTGGTCGGCCCTGCAAAAGATGTGGGCATCATCTTGCGTAAACTCCCTCAATCGCAACAAACCGTGTAAAACACCGCTTTTTTCATGTCTATGCACTATGCCCAATTCAAAATATCTTTTGGGCAGTTCTCTGTAACTCCTCTTTTTAAATGCATAAACAGCAATATGTCCCAAACAATTCATAGGTTTTATGCCAAATTCCTGGGTTTCTACTTTTGTGAAATACATTAAATCTCTATAATTATCATAATGTCCGCTTCTCTTCCATAACTCTGACCTCAGAAGTTCGGGACCTTTTACAAGTTCATACCCTTTTTTCAGGTGTTCTTTTATTTCGTATTCTTCTATTAAATGTCTGAGCATTGCCCCTTTGGGATGCCAGATGACAAAACCTGCGCCTATTTCATCTGTGATGTGAAATAGGTCCAACTCTTTTCCTAATTTCCGATGGTCTCT
>JAGMDW010000215.1 GCA_023128455.1 Desulfurellaceae bacterium | reverse complement strand
CTTGCTATACTACACGGGGTAAATCGTAATAATCCCGAAGATTTAATGTTTGATTACAATTTAAAAAAATGTAAAATGTTTTTTATAAAGGGAGGATTTATGCAGAGGAATTCTCGGTTGATAACAGGACTTATCTTAGGTGGAATAACAGGCATGGGATTGGTGTTTTTTTCTTTGAAAAAGAAAAGCAAAATAAAGGATGTAATGCAGTCTGCATTAGAGGTAATAGAAAGCCTGAAAAGGTTTGTAGAAAAAAGTGGGAATACATCGGCAAAGACAGAAAGCGCAGTGGTAGAGAGTATAAAAGAGATTATAGATGCTTTAAATGAGGAAAGAGAGCGCCTGCAAAGAATAAAAAAGCTCTTTACAGGTAAGAGTATTGAAAAACCTTAAATTTTACCTAAGGCCTCATCTGTTAATTCATAAGCCGAGCGACTACAGTCGTTAATCCCTACTCCTTTTAGTGCATTGCCTCCAAGATATAAGCCTTTGTGTATATTCTGTAAATTTTCTATATAATCTGTTATTTCTTTGTGTTCCATATTGTATTGAGGAATGGCATTGATACAGGTTGTTACATCGGTGAATATAGGAGGTGTCTTTATATGCATGGTTCTTTCTACCTCGGATAGTGCTTCTTGAATTACCTGTTTTTTTGTCATCTCTTTTACATTTTCTCTCATTGCTCCTCCGATAAACAGTCTTATCAGAGCGTATCCCTCAGGAGCTCGGGGAAAGATGGAAGAATCCCATAGAATACCTATTGTGCTTCTGATTGAATTTAATGCATACAAGAATCCAAATCCATCAAATGGGAAGTCCACTTCATCTTTTTTATAACCGAGAGCAGCAACATGAATAGGAGCATAGGGAATCTTTTTACAGAGATAAGACAGTTTTTTGTCAAATTTTTTTGTTGCTTTTGACAGCTGATAAGAAGGTAAGCAGGAAAATAAAAGCTGTGATTTGTATTCTCCGCCCTTGAAGGAAACCACAAAATCCTTTCCTTCTTTTCTTATCTCTTTTATCTCTGTTTCTCTTTTTATGTTTTCTCCTAAATTTTCTTCCAATTTTTGTATCAAATCACTCAAGCCATTTTTAAAAGACAGAAGAGTTCCTTCTGGAGAGCCGGATTTTTTTTTCATAGTGAGCATGCCTTTTATCAGTCCCCCATAGTTTTCTTCCAATGACTTTACCTTAGGAAACGCGCTCTTTATGCTCATTTTCCAGGGATTTCCTGCATAAATACCGCAGACGAGAGGACCGATGAGTTTTATCAGTGTTTCTTTGCCCAATCTTCTGGTTACAAATTCTGCTACGGTTTCATCTTCTATGTTTTGTTTTATTAAGGGTTCTGCCATAAATTTTAATCTTCCTAAGGGTGATATGAGATTTCTAAACAGTATTAAAAATTGTTTTTCAGGGAGAAGGTGTAAATTGCCCTTGCTGTATATGTATCTCTTCTTTGCCTTTTCATTGCTTTTGATGGTTTGAATATTCAGATCTTCACACAGCTTTACGGTGTACGGCTTGTTGTCTAAGAAACCGTTGGCACCCTTTTCAGTGATGAATCCATCTATCTTTTTTGTGCCAATTGTTCCTCCCAATGTTTTCTCTTTTTCAAATAATTTTATCTCTGCATCTATCCCTCTTTGTTTTAAATTTTTTTTAAGAATAAAAGCCAAAGATAATCCGGAAAGCCCTCCTCCTAAAACCGCGACTTTAATCATTTATCATCTCCTCCATAAAATCTATAAATTCCGAACAGGTAAAATCCGTTGGGATGCGGGAAAAATATTTTACTCCTTGCCCCCAAGCTAAATCTCTATACATTATATCTATTTCAAACAATGTTTCTATATGTTCCGAGACAAAACTGATGGGGACAATTATTATTGCTTTTTTTCCTATGTTTACTGATTGTTTTATAACCTCTTCAGTGGATGGTTCAAGCCATTTTACAGGGGTAGCTTTAGATTGAAAAGAGAGAACATGGTCTAATGGCATGTTTTTCATTATTAGGTTTACGCAGTCTTTTAACTCCTGCAGGTAGGGGTCTCCATTTTTTATTATCTTTTGGGGCAGGCTGTGGGCGGAAAATATAATAATAGAATAGGCTTTTAAATCATCAGGTATCTTTTCCCATTCTTCATAAATGAGGTTTTTAATAATATTGATAAAGTTTTTTTCCTTATACCAGTGCGAAATAACCCTTATATTTGTATTAAAATTTTGTTTTTTTATCTGATGCAGAAAATCATCTATAGATGAGCCAACTGTGGTTTTAGAATAATGAGGATACAACGGAAATAAAATCACATTTTTTATGTCTTTCTCTTTTATTTTTTTTACCACTTCTTTTGCTCGGGGCTTGCTGTATCTCATACACATAAATACATCATCTTTTATTCTCTGTCTTAATAAATTTGCCTGTTTTTCTACATTGTCTATTAGGGGAGAACCCCCGATAAGGGCATAGTGCTTTTTGGCTTCTGAAAATCTCAGTGAAGATAAAAAAATAGCGGCAGGCAATCTTAAGATTGAAGGAAAATGAATGATATGCCTGTCAAAAAATAGGTTGAATAGAAATTTTCTTGTCTCTTTTTCATTTTTCGGTCCGCCGAAGGAAAGTAGGACTATGGCTCTTTTTCCCATTCATGTACCATCTCTACTAAGAATTTTGCTTTGTTTTTATCGGTTTGAGGCAGAATGCCGCCTCCTAAATTAAAGATGTGTCTTTTTTGTCTCATTGTTTTCATAATATATACTGCTTTTTCTGTTATAGTATCTTTTTCTGCTAAAAGTACGGCTGGATCTAAATTCCCCTGAATAATCTTATCTGAATTTCTGCAGTCTTTGATATCTACCCTCCAATCTATACTTAAGATGTCTGTTCCTGTTTCTTCTACTATATTTAGTATTCCGCTCATTCCATTTACATAGTATGCAACAGGTATTTTTCCTTTAAAAGGAATAATGAGTTTTTTTACAAATGGAAGGGCGAATTCCTTCCAATCGGAGGGCGAAAGTATGCCGGCCTGAGTATCAAATATCTGCAGCATATCCGCACCGCTTTCTACCTGCAATTTTAGATATTCTATCATCGAATCTGTAATTATATCTAATCTGTTTTTGAATTTTTCCTTTTGGTTATACATCAGGTATTTTGTATGATTCTCGTCAGGTTTTCCCTTGCCGATGATGTAAGACATCAAAGTAAACGGCGCACCGCAAAATCCAATGAGAGTTTTATCGGTTAACTCTTTCTTCAGTATATACATGATTTCGCTTGTAAATAGCATTTTTCCCACATCTATGCTGCTAATTTCATCTCCGAAGACAAACGGTCCTTTCTCTGTAAAGTAGACCTTCAGTCCCATTGCCCGTAGGGGGAGCAGAATGTCAGAGAATATTATAGCAGCATCTACATCCAATTCTTTTACAGGTTGCAGTGTAACCTCTGCTGACAGCTCTGGTGTTCCACACATCTCCAGGAATGTATATTTTTCTCTCATTTTTCTATAGGACTTGAGGTATCTGCCTGCCTGACGCATAAACCAGATGGGCGTATATGGGATATTTTTGCCTTTTATCAGCTCAATTATTGCTTTCACATCCTTAGTATAGCGATTCTATGATGTAAATAAAAGATTAAAGATGGTCC
>JAGMDW010000214.1 GCA_023128455.1 Desulfurellaceae bacterium | reverse complement strand
CGTCAACAATAACAACCTCAATATCTTTGCGGTTATTGACAAATTCAAGAGTCTTTTCTAAATCGCCGGAAGAACGAATCTCCCAATCATAAAGCCTAAAATCTTCTGCATATTTCCTCCAGCCTGATTTCTTATTTCTGTCGCCAACAATCCCCGGAGGGCATATAATAACGCCGCGTTTTTTGAGCTTAAAAGCAATTGAACAAGCCACGACTGTTTTCCCTAAGCCGACGACATCAGCAACAATTACTCCGTTATTATCCTCTATAATCGCCAAGGACTGTCCTACTGCATCTAACTGATATTGATAAGGAATATATCCGTTTTCCTCCAGAATTCTAATTAGCGATTCTCCAACCTCCTGCTGTTCAAAAGAATCAAGGTAAGTTTTTAGTGCTATAACAAATGCCTCAAACGGTGTGATTTCTTTTATTAAGGTATCATTCTCTACTATTTCAATCAGCTTTTTCTTAGAATCCTCATATTCGGTTATTTTTACTGCATCATCCCATAATGTATCAAAATACTCTTCCGCATCTTTAAATCCGTAATCGCTAATTTCAACATTGAATTCTTCCTGTGTGGTCAATCCAGCCCTGGTTAGATTGCTGCTTCCGGTAATAAATAGATTCTTTCTGCCAACCTGACTTTCTTCTAACTTAAATATATATAGTTTCGCATGATTAGGGTTAAAAGTCTTACGAATAATCAATCTGTCATCCCGTATCAACTGAATAAAAAACCTTACCTGCTCATAAAATTCCTTCGTATCAAAAGTTTCGGTATTTAAAGATTTCTTTACTGATTGAAAGAATTTATAAGTCTTCTCTTCATCTGAAATTTTCTCATCCATATCGGCAAATTCGGTCAATCCATAGTTTGTTGCATCCACATTAAGGCCAACTAAAACCTTGATCTTCTGATTCGGGTTTTCTTTTAGTCCTTTATACAATTCCCTGATGCCTGAGAAGTAGAAAAATCCAACCAGGAATTTAAGCTCTTTGCTTTTTCGGATAAGCTCAATTAGGCGCTTTTTTAAACTTTTCGCTTCGTTATTGGTAATAAAATTGCTCATGGTTTTCTTTTATATAAAAATTTTTTATTCATCTTTTCTACCAAATTTCTGCCTCTTTTCCCACTTTTCTATCTCTTTTACATCAAACCGCCACTGTCCGCCAAATTTAAAAGCCGGGGACTTTGCCTTTTTAATATTTCTCTCCCTCTGTTCGTAAATTACGCATTTTATCTACTTAAGTAGCCTCAAAAACTCTCTTACATTCATATAAGCATCTGTTATAGCTTTTTCTCTCATTGCTCTATCGTTTGGGTATAAAAAATAACCCACTCTTACTGGACCATTGGATTCCAATTTTTCAAAGTTTTCATCAATAATTTTTATAGATTCAGAAACAAGGGGTATTTCAATATGAGGCTTAAATTCCTCAGCTGCCGAAGAAGGACCATTCTTATAATAAGTAATCATTGCGTATATATCGTAAGGATCCTTACCGTCTAAGCGGTCACCTAAGGCATAGCCTTTCATTACGATTCCAGAGACTATATTGGCAACTTTAATCTTGAGTTTAATCTCCCCATCGCCGGGTAGGTTCCCTTTTAATGGACATTCCCAGTTTTGTTTAAATGCTATATCACATCCCTTGGTACGACGAGCCATTAAATTTGGTTGAACCGTAAAGTGTCTTTTAGATTTTCCAACTTTTACATCGAAACTGGTTAAAAAATCTACTTGAATATTCACATTTTCTTTAGTTTGTTTTACGAAGCTACTATGTATAATATTATTAAGTCTGTCTTTTCTTTGGGTATAACCGAGCCTATCGATGTGCTCAATAATCGTGCGGTACTTATCCAATCCTTCTGAAAAAAGTTTTGGATCTATGGCTAAATCAATGTCGATTGAGCCGATATGGTTGAACTCAACAGTTGGTCTTTTAAAGTTCAGAAGGATAAAACAAGGAACCCAGCCACCAATAAGCACTAAAGAGTCGTGGTATTCTCTTATCGTTGCCACTAATTCTAATAAATACGAAAAGGATATTTTTGTTATGTCAACATTATAATCAGAAGCACAACGATTTAATTCCATATTAAAATTTTATAAGTTGGTTACGCAAATATTCGGCCTGTTCTTTGCCTCTTGCCGGATATTTAATTAAATCAAGGTATAATTGAATATTACCAACAACGGGAACTCCTTTAACTTTGTTCAACGCATAGAATATACCCTCATCGTAAGGGATAATTAGATAAAAATTTGCACCTGCCTCTACTTCTCTTAAGTCAAGCTTTTCTTTCCATATTTTAATATCCCCTTGTATGTAAAGATAAATATCAGCAAATCGCGCGATGTAAGGCGCTACAATCGAAGCACCAGAGAGTAAAGTTAGTCCGCACTTTAGTTTTAGTGAGTCGGATACATCATTTATCTTTTTAAATAAATTTCCAAAGTCTTTTTCAAAAGTGTATAGACTTATTATTTCGTTTTGGGAAAAATCATATATAGAAGCCCATCTGTCTAATAGGGCAGTCATATCCTTCACTTGGAAACCTTTGCGTTTTTCTCTCCCTACATAACCCTGATTGACTAATGCGCTTAAAACATTACTGGTGTACCCTACACTCACATTTGCTTCTTTGGCTAAGTCGGTAATAAGCCACCTTTCTTTTTTATTCTCGAGCAATACTCTGATTATCCTCGTGGCGCGGGGCGAAAAAATTTCCACTACCTCTCGCTTCTCAACTTTAGTTCTTTCTTTTACTCTTTTATCAATCAATATATTATCGAAGGAAAGAAAGGCGTTCCCTTCTAAATCAACAAAACCTACTTGGTTCTCTCGGCAAATCTCAGCACTTCTCTGGCTGATGTAAGGTGCAATTATTATTGGATAGGCGTTCTTATACTCTGAAATCACCTTCTTTAATTGTGTCACCGTAGATAATACATGACTGGGAAAACTTGAAGATTTAACCTCACAAACAAATATGTACTCTTTCCCTTTGAGATTGCCGGTCAATAAAAAATCCACCCGAACATCCCTCATCTTTACTTCTGCCTGAATATCCTCAATTTCTAATCCAGGTAGAAGTTGTCTGATTTTCTCCTTTAGTATCAAGCTATTATTCTTTAACTCTCTCGTTTTCATTTAGTTATATAGCATTCATTATATTTCGCTTATAAGCGAAATAGTCTTTACAACGAAATATAGCATATAATTATTTGTTTACCAAGTTCTTTATCGCTTTTTCGGCCATTTTCTTTTGCCTTGGTTTTTTCCCCACTTTTCTATCTCCTTTACATCAAACCGCCACTGTCCGCCAAATTTAAAAGCCGGAATTTTACCGTCCCGACACAAACGCCTGATTGTATAAGGGTGTAATTTAACAGCTCTGGCTACTTCATCAACAGTAAATGTTTCTATGAATTTCTTCATTTTTCACCTATTACATTTTGCTACATATTATAAC
>JAGMDW010000213.1 GCA_023128455.1 Desulfurellaceae bacterium | reverse complement strand
CTTGCAAAAATTAAAAATTTTTGTGAAAATTCTAAAGATTTCATATATAGTTTAAATGGAGGTGAATTGAGATGTGCTGTGATCTATCCTTTCTAAACCAAACGGAGATTTTAGAGATTATCTTTCCAATTGCATATTCTTTTTATAAGGAAGATTCTCCATCAAAAGCCAATATCCATTATATTGAAGTAGAACCTAAAATCAGGATTGGTTGTGGTTTTTGGGTAAAAGAAAAAAGTTATCCTTCTATTCTTTATTTCGGTGGAAATGGCGAAACAGTGGGAGATTACGATGAGATCGCTTTGTTCTACAATAAAATTGGAATCAACTTCTTTATGGCTGATTACAGAGGGTATGGAATGAGCAATGGTAAACCAACTGTTTTTAATACACTCAATGATAGTCATATTATTTTTAAGGAATTTAAAAAGATAATAAAAAAAGATTTTAATAGTAATATCTTTATAATGGGTAGATCTTTAGGGAGTATGCCTGCTCTTGAGATTGTCTTTCATCATCAAAATGATGTCTCCGGATTGATTATTGAAAGTGGCAGGGCTAATAATTTAAGAAAAATTTGGTGTTATTTAAAAGCTTCGGAAAGAGAAATTCTATTGGATGAAAAAAATTGTCTTCTCAATGAAATGAAAATAAAACAGATAAAAAAACCAACCCTCATTATTCATGGTCAAATGGATAATATGGTTGACCCAGAGGAAGGAAAGAAGCTTTTTGAAAATTCAGGAGTGGAGGATAAAGAGATATTCATTATTCCCCATGCTGATCACAACACTATAATTGGAATGGATAAATATTTTCCAAAGATTGAAGAATTTGTCAAAAAACATAGCTAATTATTTGCATTTCTTTCTTGAATTTCCTAAAATCAGGGAAACAAAGACAGGAGGAAAAGATGAAGAGAAGTGATGTGATGGTAAAAGGTGCGGAAAAAGCACCGCATAGATCGTTATTAAAGGCAGACGGATATACAGATGAAGAATTGAAGAGACCTATTATTGCTATTGCCAGTGCTTTTACAGATATTGTGCCTGGCCATATTCACTTAAAGACGCTTGCTGGGGCGGTAAAAGCAGGTATCTATATGATGGGTGGTACACCTTTTGAGTTTAATACTATTGCTGTAGATGATGGTATTGCTATGGGGCATTTGGGTATGCATTATAGTCTTCCTTCGCGGGAAAATATTGCAGACGCAGTAGAGATAATGGTTAGTGCTCATCCAGTGGATGGCATGGTAATTATGCCTACTTGTGATAAAATTGTGCCAGGCATGATTATGGCTGCTGTAAGGGTTAATATTCCTACCATTATGTTTACAGGTGGTCCCATGCTTGCAGGCAGGTATAAACAGAGAGATGTAGATTTGGCGCAGGTATTTGAGGCGGTAGGATCCTACATCAATGGAAAAATTACAGAAGAGGAACTGAAGGGGATAGAAGACGAAGGTTGCCCTAGTTGCGGTTCTTGTTCCGGCATGTATTCTGCGAATTCTATAAACTGTTTGAGTGAAGCATTTGGATTTTCTCTGCCTGGCAACGGCACTGTACCTGCTCCTTTAGCCAAAAGAGTGCGTTTAGCAAAGTACTCAGGTATGAAAATAATGGAATTAGTAGAAAAGGATATTAAGCCGAGAGATATTATAACGAAAGATTCTTTGGAAAACGCCATATGTGTAGATATGGCTATGGGTTGTTCTACAAATACTGTGCTTCATCTTTTGGCCATTGCCCATGAAGCGGGGATAGATTTGGATTTAAAAACTTTTAATAAGATAAGCGAAAAGGTGCCCACTTTGTGTCATTTCAGTCCGGTGGGAAACTATCATGTTCAAGACCTGGATGAAGCAGGCGGCGTAATGGCTATTATGAAAAGATTGGATGATAGAAAGCTTATTCATAAAAAGTCTATCACGGTAACGGGCAAAACGATATATGAAAATTACAAAGATGCTGAGGTAAAAAACAATAAGGTGATAAAACCAACAGATGATCCTTATTCAGAAAAAGGTGGTCTTTCCATTTTGTATGGAAATTTAGCGGAAGAAGGTTCTATCGTAAAACAGTCGGGAGTGAGTGAAAAAATCAGACATTTTAAAGGAAAAGCAAGGGTATTTGATTCAGAGGAAGAAACATTAAATGCTATATATAAAAAGAAGATAAAGGAAGGAGATGTTGTAGTTATTAGATATGAAGGACCGGCTGGTGGACCGGGAATGAAAGAGATGCTTTCCCCTACATCGGCTATTGCTGGTATGGGTTTGGGTGACAAGGTAGCTTTGATTACAGATGGCAGATTTTCTGGTGCTACAAAGGGGCTTTCCATTGGACACATCTCGCCAGAAGCGGCAAAAAAAGGAACTATTGCATTGATTAAAGAAGGAGACGAAATTGAGATAGATGTAGATAAAAAGAAGATAGATCTTCTGGTTAGTGAGAAGGAGTTGAAAAAGAGAAGCAAAAAATGGCAGCCCAAAGAACCGAAAATAACAAAAGGTTATCTTTTAAGATATTCAAAGTTTGTTACATCGGCAAGCAAGGGGGCTTACTTAGAGGCAGAATAAATGGAAGAAAAATATAATTCACACCCAATAGAATTAAAGTGGCAAAAAAAATGGGAAGAAAATAGAATTTTCAAAACCAGGATAGAAAAAAATAAACCAAAATTCTATGAATTAGAAATGTATCCTTATCCATCTGGTAAAATACATATGGGTCATGTAAGAAATTATTCTATAGGCGATGTTATTGCCCGTTACAAGCGAATGAATGGCTATAATGTAATGCATCCTGTTGGATTTGATGCCTTTGGTATGCCGGCGGAAAATGCCGCCATTGAACATAATCTTCGCCCTGAAACCTGGACAAAAGAAAATATTGCCACTATGACAAAGCAACTGAAGAGAATGGGATTTTCTTATGATTGGGACGGTGCTGTAATAACATGTGATCCGGAATACTACAAATGGGAGCAGAAGTTATTTATAGAGATGCTTAAAAAGAATATGGTTTATAAGAAGAAAGCAGAAGTAAATTATTGTCCCCATTGTCAAACGGTTTTAGCTAATGAACAGGTAATAGATGGAAAATGCTGGCGGTGTGGAGGAGAGGTAACCAAAAAAGAGATAAGTGAATGGTTTTTTAAGATTACTGATTATGCGGAACAGCTTCTGAAAGATATGGAACAGATAAGAAAAGGATGGCCAGAAAAGGTGCTTGTTCAGCAGACAAATTGGATTGGGAAAAGCATTGGGGCAAAGGTGAAGTTCAAAGTTTCAGAAAAAGATGAGGTTTTGGAAGTATTTACCACCCGACCGGACACTTTGTTCGGGGCAACATTTATGAGTATTGCTCCTGACCATCCTTTACTTAAAAAACTTATGAAGGGAAGTTCCTATGAGGAAAAGGTCCAAAAATTTATTGAGAAATTCCTGAAAACAAAGGATATAAAAGAAAAAGAAAAGGAAGGCATATTTACAGGCATATATGTAGAGAATCCTGTCAATGGAGAAAAGATACCGCTCTATGCGGCGAATTTTGTGCTGTTAGAATACGGAACGGGTATTATCATGTCTGTGCCTGCCCATGACCAGAGAGATTTTGAATTTGCTAAAAAGTATAATCTACCCGTAAGAGTAGTGGTATATAAAAAAGGAGCAATGCCAGAAGATGGCAAATTGACAGAGGCATACGAAGGTGAGGGCATAATGGTCAACTCCAGTCAGTTTGATAAGTTGTCTTCTGAACAGGGGAAGTGGGAAATAACGAAGTGGTTACAACAAAAAGGGCTGGCAGAAAAAACAATCAATTATGCATTGAGGGATTGGAATGTATCCCGTCAGAGATACTGGGGTGCGCCCATTCCTGTAGTTTATTGCAAAAAATGTGGAATTGTTCCTGTGAATGAGGAAGATTTGCCCGTTAAATTGCCAGAAAATGCACCATTGACGGGAGAGGGCGATTCTCCTTTAAAAAGGGTAAAGAGTTTTGTGAAAACGACTTGTCCCCAATGCGGAGGAGAAGCGGAAAGGGAAACAGATACATTTGACACATTCGTGGAATCATCATGGTATTTTTTGAGATATGTTTCGCCCCATGAAAAAGACAAAGCATTTGATGAAAAGCAAGCCCAATATTGGATGCCTGTTGACCAGTATGTGGGGGGCATAGAACATGCCATTATGCATCTCTTATATGCACGTTATTTCACAAAGGTACTTCGAGATTTGAAGTACATAGATATAGATGAACCGTTCAAAAGACTGTTGACTCAAGGCATGGTTATAAAAGATGGAGCAAAGATGTCCAAATCCAAGGGGAATGTCGTAGACCCTGATTATATCATTGAAAACCACGGTGCAGATACAGCACGACTATTTATCTTATTTGCCGCTCCGCCAGAGAAGGATTTAGATTGGAGCGATGAGGGGATAGAAGGGTCATATAGATTCTTGAATCGGGTGTGGAGAATCGTTTACAGGTATAAAGATGTTTGTAAATCAAATGGAAAAGCTGTGGAATTGAAAGAAGAAAAAAGCAAGAAATTACATTATCTTACCCATTTCACAATAAAGTGGGTTACAGAGGATATAGAGAAAAGATACCATTTTAATACTGCTATTGCTCATTTAATGGAGCTTACGAATGCATTATATGAATATCAGTATGATGGAACAGAAGAAGATAAGATTACTATAGAAGAAGCAACAAGAACACTTATTATATTGTTGTCCGTCTTTGCTCCTCATATTGCAGAGGAGATGTGGGAAGGAATAGGGAAAAAACCATTTGTATCCGATCAGTTATGGCCTGAATACGATGAAAAGGCATTGATCAAGAAGACGATAAAGATGGCTGTAACTGTGAATGGCAGGTTAAGAGACGAAATAGAGGTAGAAAAAGACGCAGTAGAAGAAAAAATAAGAGAACTTGCCTTAAATTCAAAGCGCATACAGAAGTATATTCAAGGTAAAGAGGTTAAGAAAATTATTGTTGTAAAACAAAAATTGGTAAATATGGTGGTGAAATAATGTGGCGATTTTTAATCATTCTTTTTTTTCTCTCTGGATGTGGTTATCATTTTGCTGGCACCTATGATAGTTTGCCTCAAAATATAAAGAATCTTTATATTGAAGATGTTCAAAATCAGACTACTGAGCCTGGCATAGACACAGAGATGGAAAGAGCATTGTCCAACGAGCTTGATCTGGATAAAAGGATAAAATTAAAGGGGAAAAATGAGGCGGAAGGAATATTAAGCGTTTCTTTAACAGAATATAAAACAAATGCTGTTGCTTTTAATGAAAAGGGAACAGCTACGCGTTTTCGTTCTCTCCTTTGTGCACAGGTGGAATTGTCAAATATAGAAGGGAAGATATTAAGAAAAAGGAAATTGAGTGTATTTGAGGACTATGAGGCAAAGAGCAGCAGCATAGAAGAGAATGAGCAGAAGAGAAAAGAAGCACTTACCAAACTCACCCAGGATTTAGCAAGGGAAATTAGAGAGTTCTTGTTTATAGGTTTTTAGATTTTTGCTCGGTTGCTGGTAACTTAAAACTCTCTAATCTGCAAATCCTGAGTCTTTTTAGAATAAACAACCCCCGCCGCAAGCAGCGGGGTATCAACACTACTACTACATGTAATAGAATAATACCTGATTATTCAATTTGACAAGATACCACAAAAGTATTATATTATTTAAAAAGTTTTTCAGAGAGGTGTTTATGAAAGT
>JAGMDW010000212.1 GCA_023128455.1 Desulfurellaceae bacterium | reverse complement strand
ACTCAAATTAAAATCTCTATGCAATGCCCTCACCGCTAATTCTGTATACTTCTCATCAATAACACAGGAAATCTTAATCTCAGATGTGCTGATCATCCTTATATTTATGCCTTCTTTAGCCAGTGTACGAAACATCTGGGCTGCTATACCCCAGTGACTTCTCATCCCTACACCAACTATAGAAACTTTACTCACATCTTTGTTTAATGTAACCTTTCCTCCTCCGATTTTCCTTGAAATTCTACTTACCACATCCAACGCATCGTCCGCATCATCCTTTGGCACTGTAAATGATATATCTGTAAAACCCTCTTCGCTTACATTCTGTACAATCATATCCACTACAATATTTTTAGACGCTATTGTTTCAAAAACTTGAGCCGCTATACCTTGCCTGTCCGGTACTCTGGTTATTGTTAAGCGAGCCTGATTCTTATCACTTGCAACTCCAGAGACAACAACTTCTTCCATTTTTCCTCCATCATTTATTAATGTTCCCGGCTCATATGTAAAACTGGATAAAACCTTTATTGGAACCTTATATTTTTTCCCCAATTCTACCGATCTTATTTGCAAAACCTTGGCCCCCAAACTTGACAATTCCATTATCTCATCATAATTGATTCTATCTATTTTTTGTGCATTATTAACAATTCTTGGATCTGCTGTGAAAATTCCGTCCACATCTGTATATATCTCACACATATTCGCACCTATACATGCCGCTACAGCTACTGCCGATGTATCAGAACCACCTCTCCCCAATGTAGTTACCTCGCCTTTCTCGTTGATACCTTGAAAACCGGCTATTACCACTACATATCCGTCCTTCAAATAATGCATAACTTTATCTTTATCTATATGCATTATTCTCGCCTTTAGGTGAATGTTGTCGGTGAGAATGCCACTCTGTCTGCCTGTTAAAGCTATTGCTTTACATCCTATCTCATTTAATCTGATGGCCATCAAGGCACTGGAGATTCTTTCTCCACTGGAAAGAAGCAAATCCATTTCTCTCTCTGCTGGATGTAAAGACAAGCTGTGAGCCAGATCAATTAACCTATCCGTTTCTCCAGCTATAGCAGAGATAACCACCACTACATCATTTCCCTTTCCCTTGCTTTCTTTTATATGATTGGATACATTTCTTACCCGTTCTATATTAGCTACTGATGTCCCTCCATATTTCTGCACAACTAAAGCCATCATTCCTCCATAAAAAGGTTTAATTAAAATATAAAAATATACTTAAAAAATCAAGTAAGCATTTACTTTTTTAAAAAAATATATAAAATGCAACTTCTATGGATAAACTATTAAGTATATCCACTTTTATTTATTTGTTTACGGTATGGATGTTTGTCATTTCTTTAGCCACAAAAAAAAGGTATACTGACAATATTTCCCGCATTCTGTTTATCATAGCTACAACAGTAGAACTCATCTACTTTATCTGGCGCTGGATAGAAAGCTATCGTCTGGGATTTGGACACATTCCTTTAACCAATGCATTCGAATCATTTGTTTTCTTCACGCTATCTATAGCCCTTGTTGCCTGCATACTCATCAAAAAGATTCCCTCTTTAGCCATGCTCATTATATCCCTGGTAATCCTGGGTATTTTGTCTTATCTCTCTATTTCTCCCTTCAACAAAGAAATAGAACCGCTCATTCCTGCCCTAAAGAGTAATTGGCTGGCCATTCATGCCCTAACTTCTTTCCTGAGTTATGCCGCCTTTTTCTTAGCTTTTATTGGCGGAACAATGTTTTTAATAAAATCAAATGAGAAAAAAAGTTCCTTTTTCATTGGAAATATTTCTTTTTCAGTATGTGTAGGATTGATGCTTGGTTTTCTCCTCATGAAGGTCTGGCACACTAAATCAAGTACTTTCATAATATCATTTGCTATCTTCTCTGTAGCAATCTTTTTACTGGTTTATTTCAACAAAAACAAGCTGCGGCAACTCATTCCGCAGGAGAAAACACTCAAAGACTTCACACTTGGCAGTATATACATCGGCTTTCCATTTTTATCCATAGGTATCATTACCGGCTCCATTTGGGCAAAATACGCCTGGGGCGCTTATTGGAGTTGGGATCCTAAAGAAACATGGTCCCTCATCACCTGGTTCATCTATATAATTTTCCTACATTTTAAAATTAGGGGAAAAAGCAATTACACATTGGCTGTTATGTCCATTGTAGGATTTGTTGCTGTTATTGTCACCTATATCGGTGTAAATTTTATTCTCCCCGGCCTCCACAGTTATGGTTCGGGTTAAATTGACAAATATAAAAAATTTTTAAACCTTTAAAAAAAGGAGGAAAAATGAATAAAGCACTTTTAATTATAGATATGTTAAACGATTTTATCCTTTCGGGCGCCCCATTAGAAGTCTCTGAAGCAAGAAATATCATACCAAATGTAAAAAAAGAAATAGAGGAAGCAAGAAAAAACAAAGATCATATAATATATGTATGCGATTCTCACACAGAAGATGATAAAGAATTTAAAATCTGGCCTAAACATGCCGTAAAAGGCACAGAAGGTGCAAAAGTTGTAAAAGAACTGTCCCCCCAGAAGGAAGATTTCATTATAGAAAAAACTACATACGACGGTTTTTATCAAACAGAGTTGGAAAGCTTGCTAAAGCAGCTGAATGTAGATGAGCTAACTATCATTGGATGTGTTTCCAATATCTGTATTTTATATACGACATCCAGTGCAGTTTTGAGGAGATATAAGGTAAACATTCCTTTAAATTGCATAGCTTCCATAGATGAGGAAGGAAAAGCTTGTGCTTTAAAACAATTCAAAGAAGTATTAAGGGTCAATCTGATTTAAGGAGGATAATATGTTTTATACTGCTACAGATGAAGAGATAAAACAGGGAAAAACAACGGATATTTATTTTGATCGCACTGTTCAGGTAATCAAAGAAAAAAAAGTAGACAAATGGGTAAAAGCAGAATTCAGGGCAAAAAAATTACCCAAGAATTACAAATGGGCTGCATTGGGCGGAGTAGAAGAAGCACTCACCTTGCTTGAAGGTAAAAATATAAATGTGAGAATATTGGATGAAGGAACTTTGTTTGCCGCTTATGATCCGGTGATGGAAATAGAAGGTATGTATACAGATTTTTCTGTATATGAAACAGCATTATTGGGTTTTTTATGTGAAGCCAGCGGCATAACTACAAAATCGGCTCGCATCAGAAAGGTAGCAGATGAAAAAACAGTGTTAAGCTTTGGCACAAGGCGTATGCATCCCACCATTGCACCCATGATAGAAAGAGCCGCTTATATAGGAGGATGCGATGGGTTTTCCGTCACCTTAGCTGGAGAAAAAATTGGAAAAAAAGCCTCTGGCACCATGCCTCATTCCTTAATACTGGTATTTGGAGACACAGTAAAAGCAGTGAAAGCCTTTGATGAAGTGATAGAAAAAGATGTTCCCCGTATTGCACTAATAGATACATTCAACGACGAGAAATTTGAAACATTGAGAGTAGCAGAAGCGTTAAAAGAAAGGTTGAATGGGGTGAGATTGGACACACCCTCTTCCCGTAGAGGAAGTATGAGAGAAATACTAAAAGAGACACGATGGGAACTGGATTTGAGAGGATACAATCATGTAAAACTATTTGTCTCGGGTGGATTGGATGAAGAAAACATAAAAGACATAATGGAATATGCAGATGGCTTTGGGGTGGGAACATCCATAAGCAATGCCCCTACTATTGATTTTGCTATGGACATAATGGAGATAGAGGGAAAACCTGTCGCCAAAAAAGGTAAAAAATCCGGCCCAAAAAGCCTCCTAAGATGTGATAGATGTCTCAATTCAAAGGTTGTTCCATTTACAGAAAAAGAAGAGACCTGCTTCTGTGGAGGAACGATGAAAAACATACTAAAACCAGCTATAAAAGAAGGAAAACTAATCAAAGTATATCCTCCTGTAGATGAAATAAGAAACTATGTTTTAAAACAATTAAAACACTATGATACAGAATGAAGATCATTGATACCCATTGCCATTTAGATGATGAGAAATTCGATGAGGATTTGCCTTCTGTCTTACAGAAAGCAAAAGAAGCAGGGATAGTCTATATACTTACCGCTGCCACAGAACCGCAGTTTTTTCAAAAGGTCGTAAATATAGCTCAAAACTACGAACAAGTATATTTCTTCATAGGTGTTCATCCTCATGATGCAAAAAAGGCAGAGGAAAAAACATTTTTAGAGGCAGAAAAACTGCTTCATCATCCCAAATGCATAGGCATAGGAGAGGTGGGACTGGATTATCACTACAATCTTTCATCTCCTGATATACAAAAAAAAGTACTTAAAAGATTGGCGGATATTGCTTACAATTACAAAAAACCACTGTCCGTTCATGTAAGAGAATCAGAAGATGACATAATAAAAATATTGGGTAGAAAAGACTACAAAATCATTTTACATTCTTATAACGGCAGCAAATATCTTTTAGATTGGGCAAAGGAAAGGGATTGTTACTTTTCTATCTCGGGAATGATTACATTTAAAAATGCCAAAGATTTGCGTGAAAGTGTAACAAAAATACCAATGGACAAACTCTTTATAGAAACAGATGCACCTTATCTTGCACCTGTGCCCATGAGGGGGAAGAGAAATGAACCAGCATTTACAAGATATACATTGAAGGCATTGAGCGACATCCTCAATACAGACGAAGAGAACTTATCACAAACTATTTATAACAACACCGTTTCACTATTCGGGTTGCCTTAGAGGTTTTATCTTTCGTAGGCTATTTTTCTTTTTTTGTATTGATTTAAGCAATGTAAGACCTTTTCTACATAATGGTGCGTCTCTTTAGGAATTTGATTGTCTTCAGATATAATCTTATTTGGACCAGCATTATATGCAGCCAAAGCTAATTTAAAATCTCCATTAAATAAATCTAACATTTGTTTCAAATACTTAGAACCAGCCATAATATTTTCTTTTGGACAAAATGGATCTTTGAGATTTAATTCTTCAGCTGTTTTTGGCATAATCTGCATGAGTCCCAGTGCACCATGTTTGGATACAGCTTTTGGACAAAAGTCGGATTCTACCTTAATCACCGCTTCTATTAAATGAGGATCTAAACTAAATCTTTTAGCCGCCTGGGATATATAATTACTATATTTTCCTGAAACATGGGATTTTTTCTTTTTACTCTTTATAATCAACTTGGTTTTTTTGCCTATAGAATAATCTGTGAAATGAGCCACTCCATTTTCATCTGCATAATAATATATATCACAAAAAGACGCTTTAATCTGAATGAAAAACAGAAAAACGAATAAAATGAATATTAAAATTAATTCTTTTTTCATACTTTTTTTTAACACACTATAATGTAAATATCAACTTTGAATAAAAGATAAAGTATGTTAAAATACATTTCAATTAAAAAATAGGGGTGAGAAATGATTTTAGGGATGAGCAATGGCGTTTTTCCAGCTTGGTTGTTATCTATCCTCAGTAGTGCAGGTTGCGTAGTTTATTGGTTTTGCTATACAGCGAAACACAAGAAGAAAGAAAAAGACTAATTATTTTTAGAAAAATAAAAAGAGGTGAAATATGGGTTCTCATACCGGTCTCTTTATTCTTTTTTTTGTTATTTTTTCAGCCGTTTATATTGTCTTAGGTTATATCAGTTTTTTGAAAACAAAAACTGAGGAAGATTGGCTTATTGCAGGTGGGAAGATGAGTGGATTTTTCGTCGCTTTCTCCTACGGAGCAACTTTTATCAGTGCCGTGGCGTTGATTGGTTTTGCTGGCGCCGGCTCGCTATTTGGACAAGGACTATTATGGCTTTCATTCCTAAATATCTTTGTAGGAATTTTCATTGCTTTTGTTTTCTTTGGATTCAGAACGAGAAGAATGGGAAGAGCCTTGGGTGCACTGACCATGCCTGGACTTATTGGTAATCGTTTTAACTCAAGAGGGCTTCAGGCTGTAAGCGGAGCAATAATTGCTCTATTTGCAGTAAGTTATACTACTGCTGTATTTCTGGCTATTGGCAGTCTGATTGAGGTGACATTTGGTATTCCCTATCACACTTCTGTACTGGTATTCACCATCATTGTAGCAGTTTACCTGTTAGCAGGGGGTTTGAGAGCGGTGATGTGGACAGACGCCATTCAGGGTGTATTAATGCTTATAATAATGGTTATTCTTTATTTCTGGATATATATAAAATTAGGTGGAATTACTGCCGCTCATGATCAAGCAGCCGCTCTCACCGCAGCAGAATTAGCAAAGATAGGAAGTCCAGCAGCTAAATTAGCACCCAATGGTCTAACCTCATTGCCTCCTTTTGGTTCTGTTCCCTTTATGATTCTTCTTTCTCTTATATGTGGAGTGGGAATTGGAGTTTTAGCTCAACCTCAGTTAGTTATACGCTACCTCACCGCAAAGAGTGAAAGGGCTTTAGCCATAGCTGTCCCTTTAGGAGGAATTTTTATTCTGTGTATGACTTTCGTCGCTTTTAGCATAGGACCACTGGCAGATATTTTCTTTGTCAAGAATGCAATAATGTATCCAGGCACTCCTGATAAGGTAATTCCTCTTCTTCTTAACAAATTTTTTCCATTTTGGTTTGTTTTTCTTTTTCTGTTTGGTATCTTGGCTGCAGCCATGTCCACTTGCGATTCACTCTTCCATGTAGTAGGAGCATCAATAGCAAGAGATATTTATGATAAAGGAATTATGGGAGGAAAGGTTTCTTCAACCAATGCCCTTCGAATAAATCGGCTTGCCACTGCTATGATTATTATAGCTACGCTTGCTCTTTCTTTGAAACCACCAGCAGCGGTAGCTATCATGTGCACCTTCTTTTTCGGACTTATGGGTTCCACCTTTTTGGCGGTTTATACTCTTTCCCTATATTGGAAAAGAATGACCAAGGCAGGAGCATGGACTGGAATTCTCTCTGGTTTTTTGACTACTGTAATTTGGTATTCATTTATATTTTATAAAACTGCTCCTAAAATAAGCGGACTTAAAATAGCACCGCCAATAGGATATCTTGACCCACTATTTATCGCTATTCCTTTGTCTTTCCTGCTGACCTGGTTGGTAAGCCTGGTTACAAAACCACTACCTGAAGAGCTTGTAAACAAAGCTTTCAAAGACATATAAATGAAAATGCTGTGTGCTAATGGTAAATAATGAAACATTCGATAAAAACAGGATTTAGTTTTGGCTTAACCTCTGCCATACTCACAACACTCGGATTAATGGTAGGCTTGCATTCTGGCACACACTCAAAACCTGTGGTTATCGGAGGCATATTGACAATAGCAATAGCAGACGCATTTTCAGACGCATTAGGAATTCACATTTCTGAAGAATCCGAGAATGCGCACGCTACAAAAGAGATATGGGAAGCTACACTCTCTACTTTTTTGTTTAAATTTGTTTTTGCCCTGACATTTGTTATCCCTGTTTTATTGCTTCAACTTTCAACAGCAATTATTGTAAGCGTAATATGGGGATTACTTTTGTTAGGTACTTTTAGTTTCTATATCGCCAAAGAGCAGAAGACAAAAACATGGAAAGTAATCGCAGAACATCTGTTTATCGCATTGGTAGTCATAATTGCAACACATTATGTTGGTGGTTGGATAGGTCAATATTCGGCCAAATAGCATTATCACACACCTATAGAATCTAAAATTATTAAATGTCAATTTGCTAATAGGAATACTTGATATTCAATTTAAATCAGAAAATCCATTACAATTTCATTTTCTGGAACGGTTTTTGCTACATTATAAAAGAAAAGAAGCGATGAAAGACAAATCGTCTCTTGTTGCTTTAAATTTTTAATATAAAGGAGAAATTATTAAGCTTGCAGTAAAACTCAATCATAAATCGCTTATTTTGTGTCTTTCAATAACAGCATGTGTCGCATTGAGTTTTTATTTTGGTTTTATAAGAGGCACAGAAGTAGTTTATACACATTTCTTTTACCTGCCTGTTATTTTGGCCAGTATATGGTATGGCAGAAAATCTGTTTACATCGCCGTATTCTTAAGCATAATTTATGTTTTTACAACCTACTTTTCACTCGGTTATTTTACTATAAACATCTTTGAAAGAATGTTTGTTCTTATAGCAATAGCATATTTTATTGGACTTATTGGGGAAAAGAACATTAAAGGAAAGCAAAAACTCCAAAAAGCCCGTGATGAATTAGAAATGCATATAAAAGAACGCACTGCAAAATTGGCGCAATCAGAAGAAAAGTATCGTTCCTTAGTGGAATTTGCAGATGACCCTATATACCTCTTGTATAAAGATTGTAGGTATATCTCTGTAAATAATGCTCTTTTATCCCGACTCATGCTGTCAAAAGACCAGGTTTTAGGCAAGACATTTGATGAACTTCACTCTCCTGAAGAAACAAAAATTTTTACTGAAAAGGTCAATCAGGTCTTTGAAACGGG
>JAGMDW010000211.1 GCA_023128455.1 Desulfurellaceae bacterium | reverse complement strand
TCTGTTGTTTCTAAAATTTTTAAAAATTTTTCTACCAATTTGGGGTCAAACTGAGTGCCTGCATTCTTTTTGAGTTCTTCTGTAGCCTTTTTTTTTGATAGAGATTTTCTATAGGGTCTGTTGCTCAACATTGCATCGTAGGCATCTACAATAGATATAATACGAGACAAGATAGGAATTTCTTTACCTTTTAGTCTATCAGGATAGCCTTTACCGTTCCATTGTTCGTGATGATGCAGTATATCTTCAGCAGTAGAAACCAGCTGTGGGATGTTCTTGGCTATGCGGCATCCTTCTTCAGCATGTTTTTTCATTATTTCCCATTCTTCTGGTGTTAGCTTGTCAGGCTTGAACAAAATAGCATCTGGTGTACCTATTTTGCCTGTATCGTGTAAAAGAGCCAATAACCTTAGTTTTTTTAATTTGGATTCTGGTAGATTTATATCCTTTCCTAAAGCTTCTGCTAAGTCTTGTAGTCTTTCTGCATGCTTTTCAGTGTGAGGATCTCGTGTAGCCAAGACAACCTTTAAGGTGTCAATAATGTATTTTTCTTTGCTTTTGCTACTACTTAATTTATCGTGATACATATTGTTATCCGCTCGTTTTAAGACCTCTTCTATATCCTTATATTGACCAGATTGTGTAGCATATCCTAAAGCAATACTCAATTTTAATTGGGCTTTGTTGTTATAGCTTTTGCATGCGCCTCTAATCCTATTGTAAAATGCTTGGGTAATATTTTCATTAGTATGGGGTAAAATGATAGCGAATTCATCTCCTCCTATGCGAGCTATCATGTCTTCTTTACGGCATACGGATTTTAATAATGTTGCTAAGGATTCTAAAAGCTCATCTCCTTGAGAGTGACCAAGTGTATCGTTGACTAATTTAAGATCGTTGATATCTGACATAATAATACTTATAGGGTAATTTCTTTTAGTGTTGAGTCTTTTTATTTCTTCTTCAAAGTAAGTTCTATTATACAAGCCTGTTAACGAGTCATGGAAAGTCAAATATCTTATTTCTTCCTCTGCTTGTTTACGGTCGGTGATATCCCTTGCTATTATGGAGATGGCTATTACTTGGCCGGTGTTAAGATTTCTAATAGGGCTCAGGGTTTTAATAGTCCAGTGATTAAGAAGGCTGTCGTAAGATTCATATCTTACTGCTTTACCTGTTTCAAAGACCTGATTAACCTTTTCGATGAATTCTTTTGTTTCCTCGGATGAGTGAAAATCACCGAATGTTTTTCCTAAAACTTGATGTCGCAGTAATCCAAGTTGAGATAATAACTTATTGTTTGCAGAAAGATATCTATAATTTTTATTTATCATATATACAGAATCATCGGCAGATTCCACTAAAGAACGATATTTTTCCTCAGACTTTTTTAATTTTTCTTCTTCTATAATTCTCTTTTCACTAATAAGTGCAATAACATACGCTATTATTATAAGAAC
>JAGMDW010000210.1 GCA_023128455.1 Desulfurellaceae bacterium | reverse complement strand
GGGTGAAATCCTGAGTAATCCAGTGGCTAAAAAATCTCTATTATTCATATTACACACCAATTTACCATATTTGCATAACAAAAGAAAAACAGCTATATTGACTATGTGGATTATGAAAACATTAAAAGGGAAAATAAGAATATTTAAGAGATCTTCTGCATGAAAAATAGCAAAACAAAGTTTATGTTTGTTATGGGCGGTGTTGTATCATCCTTAGGTAAAGGTATTGCCTCAGCATCCACCGCTTATCTTCTTCAGTCTAGAGGGATAAACCTCACTATGCTAAAGATTGACCCCTACATAAATGTAGATCCTGGAACAATGAATCCGTATCAGCATGGTGAAGTTTATGTTTTGGATGATGGTGCAGAAACAGACCTGGATTTAGGACACTATGAACGATACACAAACCTTACCCTCACTCAAAAAAACAACTTTACCTCGGGACAGATATATCAAACCGTAATCATGAAAGAAAGAAGAGGGGATTACCTGGGAAAAACCGTCCAGGTAGTGCCGCACATCACAGATGAAATAAAAAGAAGAATTTTTGATGTAGCAGAAGGAAAAGACCTGATAATAGTAGAAATCGGCGGCACAATTGGAGACATTGAAGGACAACCATTTATAGAGGCAATCAGACAAATGCGGTTTGATGTGGGAAGGGAGAACACATTGTATGTTATACTTACGCTCATCCCTTATATCAGGGTATCCGGTGAACTAAAGACAAAGCCCACTCAACACAGCGTGAAGGAATTGCAATCCTTAGGTATTCAACCCGACATCATCTTATGCAGAGCAGAAAAGCCACTAACAAACGAGATGAAGGGGAAGATTTCCTTATTCTGTAATGTAGAAAAAGAAGCAGTAATTACCGCCATAGATGTAAAAAATGTATATGAAATACCACTAAAATTCCACCAGGAGGAATTAGAAAGCCTCGTCATAAAAAAATTAAATTTGAAATGCAATTCTCTTTCCATTAATGAGTGGGAAAAAATGGTGTATCGCATAAAACATCCTAAAGACACAGTAAACATAGCTTTTGTAGGAAAATACACCAAACTAAAAGAATCATATAAAAGTCTAATAGAAGCATTCGTTCACGCAGGAGCAAAACTCAATGTTCATGTAAATCTGAATTGGGTTGATGCGGAGCAAATCGATTCATCCAGCACAAAGAATATTTTATCAAACATGGATGGGATGCTTGTTCCGGGGGGCTTCGGCGAAAGAGGGATAGAAGGAAAAATCAAAGCCATTAAATACGCTCGTGAAAGTAAAGTTCCTTTTTTAGGTATATGCCTGGGTATGCAAGGTGCAGTTATTGAATTCGCCAGAGATGTCGCTCGCCTGAACAATGCGGATTCGGAAGAATTTCATCCTGAAGCATCATGCAAAATCATTCATTTAGCCAAAAAATGGATAAAGGATGAGAAAATTATTGAAAGAGATGAGAAAAGTGAAAAAGGAGGAACTATGCGCCTGGGTGCATATCCCTGCCAGATAAAGAAAGGAACAAAAGCTTATCAAGCTTACAACAAAGAACTAATTTATGAAAGACATAGACACCGCTATGAATTTAATAATGATTATCGCAAAGTGCTGGAAGAAAAAGGATTAATCATTTCTGGCGAATCTCCTGATGGCGAGTTTGTAGAGATTGCCGAAATCAAAAATCATCCTTTCTTTGTGGGCACTCAATTTCACCCTGAATTTAAATCTCGACCCCTTTCTCCCCATCCTCTTATCTTAGAGTTTGTAAAAAATGCATATGAAAAGAGAAGAACTAAAGAAAAACATTCATGATGGGAATATAGACAATTTCTACATATTCTGTGGCTCAATAGATTGGCTGAAAAAAATATACATCAAGAGATTAGAAGAAGCATTTTTAGGAAAAGACGAAAAATGTGAAAAGATGGAGCTGCAAAATGAAGAAGAATGGGAAAATATAAAGAATGACCTCTCCTCCAGCTCTTTATTTTCTCACCATCAGATCTTCCACATCATTATGAATTTTCCCATAAAAAAACTTCTCCCTGTTCATTCCAAAAACCTCATTTTAATAGATACGGAAAAGTGCCTCCCTACATTTGATAAAAAATATACTGTACCTATGGAGAAAATTGGAAATGATGAATTGATAAAATATGTCAGTTATGTGTTCTCCAAATATAAAAAGAGCTTCGATGCTCAGTTGCCGCAGTATATTGTGGATAACTTACCAGATCCTGCTTTTTTAGAAAAATTCTTAGAAAAATTAATACTATATATGGGTGAAGAAAAAGACATTGTCCGCAACACTGTAGATACATTTCTATCATTTGCCCCGCAGACCACTGCTTTAAATGTAATTCAAGCCATCTTAGACAAAGATTTACCCCAAACATTAAACGAAATAGACAACCTCTCTTTCCTTAACATACATCCTTCCATATTGGTTGCTACTGCCGCTACAATTTTTTCCCGTATAGTAATATGCAAGACAACAAGCATAGAAGAAATTAAACATATGAAAGACGGATGGAAAATTTTGAAATATAAAAGAAAAGCTGATAAGATAAGTTTGGATGAACTAACAAAACTTGTCTTAATTTTTTATAATTTTGACCTGTTTTTGAAAAAAACAGGAGAAAAAGGAGCTTACTCAATTTTAAAGGGGATGCTCATAAAATGGATAAGTACATAGATTTTGTCTTCATCGTGCACAATCATCAGCCAGTGGGAAACTTTGAATCTACACTGAATGAAGCCTTTGAAAAAGCATACCGACCATTTATAGAAAGCCTGTATAATCATCCATCCATAAGAATAGGTTTGCACTTCTCGGGCTACCTCCTTCGGTGGATATGTGAGAAAAAACCGCAATTTATAGAGAAAATCAACGAACTTATACGCATAAAGCAGGTAGAGATATTGGGAGGAACAATCTATGAAGCTGTTTTCTCTTCCATAGATGAATTTTCTCAAAGAAAACAGATTCAAAAAATGAATAATCTTATAAACAATGTATTCCATGTAAAACCGGAGGGAATGTGGATTGCTGAAAGAGCATGGGAGCCCCATATAGTTTCGGCTATCGCCAAAGAAGGCATAAAATACACCATTGTAGATGATATACACCTAAGGAGAAGTGGTTTGGAAGAAAAAGATATTGCCAGAGGCTATTTCATCACAGAACATGAAGGGAATTCCCTATTTATATTTGCAGGAAATGAAAACTTGAGATACTCCATACCATTTAAATTGCCTCATGAAACATCCTCTCATTTAAGTTCCTTTACAAAGGATTCTTTGTTGGTATTTGCAGATGATGGAGAAAAATTCGGGATATGGCCGGGAACACACAAATGGGTATACGAAGAGAAATGGCTGGAAAGATTCTGGCAAGAGATAGAAAGCTGCTCCTGGATAAAAATGCTTTTGCCTAATGAAATAATAAAGAGAGAAAAACCGCAAAAACTTATATACCTTCCTGCTTGTTCTTATCGAGAGATGGATGAATGGGTGATTCTTACAAAAGGACGAGAAATATATAGCAGGCTAATAGAAGCATTGAAGAAAATAAATATGTATGAAGAGTGCAAACCACTCATCGCAGGTGGAATGTGGAGGAATTTTTTCTCCAAGTATGAAGAATCAAACAATATGGACAAAAGATGTTTGTATGCAGTAGAAAAATATAAGAGCCATCCAAAAGAAAATGCTCTGGATTATATTCTGCGTGCTCAATGTAACGATGCTTATTGGCATGGCGTATTCGGAGGATTATATCTGCCGCATTTGAGAGATGCCATATACAGAAACATCATTCAGGGAGAAAATCTTTTGAACCAAAAACAGGAAACAATCATCAGGGACATAGACAAAGACGGATACGAAGAAGCAATTATGGGAAATGAACACTATAATCTATACATAAAGCCCCGCTATGGAGCAGCATTATACGAATGGGATATAAGAGATAAGGCATTTAATATTCAAAATACATTAAAGAGATATAAAGAGGCATATCATAAAAAAATATATTACACCGGAAAAAATGGAGATCATAAAAGCATACACGAACGGATAGCGGCTAAAGAAGAAGGGTTGAAAGAATACCTTATCTACGACCGTCGGCATAGATATTCATTTATCGAACACCTATCGAACGATATAAACGAAGAAGAAGTCTACAGAGACAACTTTTGCTCCCAGACCACATATAACCCATGTTCTTTGATTAAAAGAGAAAATTCATCTCTGACATTCCTATCACCATTGCACAAAATAGAGAAAACCTATGCCCTTTCCGATAAAAAAATCACCGTTCATTATAAAATGGATGAAACAGAGGATATGCCTTTTTTGTTTGTCGAACTCAACCTTACCTTGCTTACCGACAAAGCAGAGGATAGATATTTCACAGTAGATGAAAAGAAATATCCGATGAACTACAGGGGTAAATTTTCTCATGTAGAATATTTTACCCTATTTGATGAATGGCAAAAGATAGAACTGAATTTTGAAATTCAAGCAGATAGATTTATCATCGCACCCATCTACACCGTATCATTATCTGAAGAAGGATTTGAAAGGCTGTATCAAGAAACAACATTCATGATCGGATGGAAATTGCCATTTAAAGAAAAAAACATTATTATAACGGGGAAATGGTAGAAAAAATAGATGTAATCACCCATAAATCAAGAGAACTCATAGATATTACACCTCATGTTGAGAAAATAGTTGAAAAAACTAAAATAAGAGAAGGTATTGTCATTCTATATGTTCCGCATACCACCGCTGCCTTGATCATCAACGAAGGTGCAGACCCTTCGGTAAGAGATGACATATTAAATACACTTTCCTATCTTATCCCTCGTAATAAGGATTACAAACATCTGGAAGGCAATGCCGATGCTCATATTCAAAGTTCTATTGTAGGATGTGAAAAAACAATATTTATAGAAAACGGAACAATGCTTTTGGGAAGATGGCAAGCGATATTCTTCGCCGAATTTGATGGGCCAAGGCAAAGGGAAGTCTATATCAAAATCGTTGAAACATCAAAACATTAAATCGGCTCGTAGGTACAGGAAGTATCCTCTTGCATATAGTCTCCATACATTGCATCTGCCTTTACTTTGCATCCTCCACAAACACTGAGATATTTGCATCTTCCGCACTTTCCCTTATATTCTTTGTAGTTACGCAGATTTCTAAATATCTCGCTTTTCTCCCATATATCTGAAAAAGACTGCTGTTTTAGATTCCCTGCATCTCTCAAAAAATAACTACAGGGTTTTACATTTTCCTCTTCATCTACAAAAGCGATAAATTGGCCTGCCACACATCCCTTGAATCCGCCCGGTGAAAATTTCAATGTTTTTCTATTTAAAAACTTTTCCTCCTCTATAAGACGGTAGTAGTATGGAGCACAGGTAGGTCTCATAATCATTTCCTTTTCTTTCAATTCTGTCTCCAGATGCCATCTTAAGACCTGTTCTATCTGTTTTCCATCCAGCAGCTCTTCAAAGATATCCTTTGCTCTGCCCGTAGGAACAACGGTAAACATATACCAGGCAACAGGTTTTAGTTCTCTACACAACCTATACACATTTTCTACATCGTGTATATTCCTCTTTGTAAAAGAAGAATTTATGAGGAACGGAATATTATATTCGTGGAGTTTGCTTACTGCCCTCATCACACCATCAAATGATCCTTTTTGTTGTCTGAAATCATCGTGTACCTCACCGCATGAACCATCAATGGATAGAGAAACTACCTGAATACCGCTTTCTTTTATCATCTCGCATATCTTATTATTCACCAATGT
>JAGMDW010000021.1 GCA_023128455.1 Desulfurellaceae bacterium | reverse complement strand
CATCGAATCTGAAATCATTATAAACAAAAAACCTATTTTGTAAAGCTAAAGAAAATTCATAGGATCAACATCACATATTGTTCTGATGTTGTATTGTATTTTTTTCTGGCTTTCATTGATTTTTTTCAGTGTGTTTTTAACATCATCTGTCTTAATCAAAATATGATATCGGTACTCATTCTTTATCATATATATGGGTGCTTTCACTGGACCATAGATTATTTCCCTTTTTATCTTTTCTTTTAATAATGCGGCAAATTTTTGCGCCTGTTCCCTCAGTTTTTTTTCTCCTCTTCCTCGAAATACAAATCTAATGAGATGAGCAAAGGGTGGATACAGAAGATCTTTTCTATTTTTCAACTCTTCTTCAGCAAATGTTCTCCAATCATATTTCTTTACATACCTAAACAGAGGATTATCAGGATTTAAAGATTGAATAATAACTTTACCAGGCATCTCTCTGCCCGCTCTTCCTGCCACCTGAATAATCAAAGAAACTGCTTTTTCCGTTGCTCGCACATCAGGTGAGGAAAGTAACGCCTCAAAAGATGCAACCACTGCCAGGTTGATATGCGGATAATTATGTCCTTTTGATACCATCTGCGTGCCTACTATTATATCTGCCGTTTTTTCTTCTATTTCTTTCAAAACTCGCTGAAAATCTTTCTTTTTCCTCGTTGTGTCCCTGTCTACGCGTACAATATGAGCTTGAGGAAATAAACCTTTGAGCGTCTTTTGCACTCTCTCTGTTCCCGTTCCGCAGGAAATGAGCCGAAAACCACCGCAACGAGGACACATATTAGGTAGAGAATAGGTTGCACCGCAGAAATGACACTTAAGAATATGATCATCTTTATAATATGTCAGAGAAACACTACATTTAGAGCAAGTAAATATATAACCACATTCTTTGCAAATAATAAACGAATTAAAACCTCTTCTATTTACAAGAACAATGACGCTTTTTTTGCTGCGCAGTGTGTTTCTTATCTCTCTTTTTGCAGCAGAAGTAATTAATCCTCCTCCTTTTAAAGAAACAATATTCATCTGCGGCAACGGCACATTTTGACTGCGCCCTTTAAATTCAATAAGCTTATATTCGCCATTTTTCGCCTTATATAAAGACTCTAAAGAAGGAGTAGCAGAAACAAGCATGATGGGAATATGGCTGTCTTTCGCCCGCACAACAGCCACATCTTTAGCATTGTACAAAGGCACGGCTTCTTGTTTGTAAGACTCATCCTGCTCATTGTCTACCACAATAAATTTTATGTTCTTCAATGGCATAAACACAGCGGAACGCGTACCAACAAGAACTTTTATTGCTCCTATCTTTACCCTGCACCACACATCAAACCGCTCTTTTGGCGTAAGTCGTGAATGGGTTACAGCCACTACCTTCTTTCCAAATCTTTCAGTAAACAGTTTGACAAGCTGAGGTGTGAAAAATATCTCTGGAACAAGAATGAGAACTGAACCTCCATTTTTCAATGCATACTCAACAAGCCTCAAACAAAGCTCCGTTTTCCCGCTACCCGCTGCGCCAAAGAGTAAAAAAGGTTGAGATATAGCCTCTTTAATACAGGGGCTAACTTCACGATATGCTTCTTCCTGTTCTTTTGAAAGTTCAGCTTTTTCTCCCCACACTATTTCTGTATTTTCTTCCACATCTATATTTATTTTTTGAAAGAGCTTTTTAGGAAAAGCACTTTTGATAACCATACCTAAAGGAGCATTATAATATGAGGATGTAAATTGTATGCTTTTCATAAGACCTTCTTCTATCAATGGTTCTTCGTCTATTATTTTTTTTATCTTCTTCGTTTCAAACAACGGATTTTCTACCTTTTCCCATACAATGCCTATCTTTTTTTCTCCGCGAAGATCCACTTCTACTCTAACACCTTTTTTTATTTCACTATCATACTCATACACAAAACCATCCTTTATATTAAGAGGAAAAATTACTTTAAAGTAACAAGTCATTTCCAAAACCTCCTATTTGGTGTATTATAACCTAAAAATTAGAAAGGGAAAAATGCTTACGAAATTAAGAGAGTCGGTGGATTATATAACAAAAAAAACAGATGGATTTAAACCTTTGGTAGGCATTGTTCTGGGAACAGGATTGAGCGAAAGTCTAAATATAACTGCAAAATCTTCCATTCCTTACGCCGATGTTCCACACATGCTTCCATCTACCACTGCAGGACATAAAGGTTGCTTTCTATTTGAAAAGATAGAAAATGTAAATGCTGTTTGTATGCAGGGAAGGTTGCATTTTTACGAAGGATACAAGTTGAAGGATATCACTTATCCCATAAGGATTATGGGTCTTTTAGGTATTAAATTTCTCATCGTAACAAATGCCAGCGGAGGACTAAACCCCTCTTTTTCTGCTCAGGATATAATGGTTATCACCGATCATATAAACTTCTGTGGAGAAAATCCACTGAGAGGAAAAAACACAGAGGAGTTAGGAGAACGCTTTCCTGATATGTGTGAACCTTATGACAAAAAATTATATCTAAAAGCATTAGAAATAGGAGCAAAACAAGGAATAATATTAAGACAGGGAGTCTATGTTTGGGTATGCGGACCATCTATGGAGACACCTGCCGAAACAAGGATGCTGAGACAGATAGGAGGAGACGCAGTGGGCATGTCCACAGTGCCGGAGGTTATAGTTGCTCGACACATGAACATCAAGGTATTGGGCTTTTCTATCATTTCAAATGTCAATAAACCAGATTGTATGCAGCCCGCTCCTATAGAAATGGTGATAGAAAATGCTCGTCTGGCATCCCCAAAGTTGGCTTCGGTTATAAGGGGCATTTCGAAGGAGGTCTTTGATGGATCTATTAATTAAAGGTATCATTGTCACGCCTCAAGATGTAATAGATGGATATGTAGGAATAAAAGGTTCTCAGATTGTTCATGTGGGGAAAGAAAAGAAAAAAGCAAAAAAAACAATAGAAGATCCTCATCTCCTTATTATTCCTGGTTTGATAAATACCCACACCCATTTAGCAATGTCTCTGTTTAGAGGATTGGTTGATGATTTAAAATTAAAAGACTGGTTATACAATTATATTTTCCCATTGGAAGCAAAATTCGTTAACGAAAATTCCGTTTATTGGTGCAGCCTGCTATCTATGGTAGAGCTTATAAGGGGTGGTGTAACCACATTTGTCGATATGTATTTTTTTGAAGATGAGGTAGCTCGAGCATGTAAAAATATAGGCATGAGAGGATTTATAGGAGAAGGGATATTAGATTTTCCTACACCTGATGCAAAAAATTCGAACCAATCCATAGAAAAAACGGAAGAACTATTAGAGAAATTCGAGGAAGACAAGCTTATAGATATTATTGTAGCACCTCATTCTACTTATACCGTGGAAAGGAAAACACTGGAAAGATGTAAACAGCTAAGTTTAGATAAAGAACTGTTATTTAACATACATGCCGCAGAGACAAAAGACGAGATTAAAATAGTAAAGGAAAAAACAGAAAAAACACCAATAAAATACCTGAATGATATACATATATTAGATGAATATACTATCTTAGCCCACTGCACCTATGTTACAGACCAGGAGATAGAAATGTTAAAAGAAAAAAAGTCAACAGTTTGTTGTGTTCCAGAAAGTAATATGAAACTTGCCTCTGGCATTGCACCTGTCTGGAAAATGATAAAAAATAATGTGAATGTAACCATAGGTACAGATGGCAGCGCAAGTAATAACAATTTGGACTTGTTTCAGGAAATGGATACAGTATCTAAAGTGCAGAAGCTTTACACTATGGATTCCACTGCAATGGATGCAAAGAATACCTTGTTTTTAGCTACATCAAATAGCGGAAAATCGCTTCATAAAAAAATAGGCAAAATAGAGGAAGGTTATATTGCAGATTTAGCGATTATAGATTTAAATGATATAAACCTTATACCATATTTTAATCCTTATTCTCATCTCATCTATTCTGCTTTAGCTTCTAATGTGAAAATGACAATAATTAATGGGAAAATTATCTATGAAAATGGCAGGATGGTTACCGTGGACGAAGAAGAAATAAAACAAAAGGTAAGAGAAATTGCATCAAAGGTTGCTAAAGGTTAAATCTTTCGCCAAGTTAAACCTGTTTTTGTATGTACTGAGCAAAAGAGAAGATGGTTACCACGAAATATTTTCTCTCTTAAACAAAATAGACCTACATGATGTGCTGCTGTTTAAAAAAGCAAATAGAATTATAGTGAACTCCAATATAAAGGGGCTATGCGGAGAGGAAAATATCGTATACAAAGTGGCTTCATTTTTAAAGAAGCGTTTTGACATAAACGAAGGAATAGAAATCTATGTGGACAAACATATTCCTGTGGGTAGCGGTTTAGGTGGAGAAAGTAGCAATGCCGCCTATACGCTATTGACACTAAACAAGATATGGCACTTGAAAATGAGTAAAAAAGAAATGATAAAAATATCTCTCCTGTGGGGCAGCGACATTCCCTTTTTTATTTCTGCCAATACTGCACTGCTTAAAGGAAGAGGCGAAATTATTCATCCCTTAAGGGTGAAAGGCAAGCACTTCGCTTTAATTGTATTTCCAGAAATTCCTGTACTTACCAAAGATGTATATTCAGGAAAAATCCAGTTGACAAATAAGATCTTTGCCCATAGAATTTCAATGAATGTTTTCCGAGAAAATGACATAAATATGAGGTGTATATCTGGGTACATGCATAACGATTTGGAATACAGTGCTTTTTCTCTTTATCCCAAACTAAAACAATATAAGGAGAAAGCAGAAAAACAATTAGGAAGAAATCTTATCATGTCTGGTAGTGGTTCGGCATTTTTCACTATACTATCCCAGGATGAGGAGGTGCAAAAAGCAGTAAACAAATGTAAGATGTTGCAAAAAGAAGGTATAAACTGTGTTAAAGTAAAGCTTTTATGTTAAAGGATGGAGAGAATGGAAATTACAGAAGTAAGGATTAATTTAGTGGAAGGAGATGAAAAGTTATTAGCTTTCGCTACGGTAACTTTTGATAACTGTTTTGTAGTTAGAGACCTAAAGGTCATTAATGGGAAAAGAGGGTATTTCGTAGCTATGCCTTCTAAAAGAATGAAGGATGGAAGTTTTAGAGATATCGCTCATCCTTTAAATAACGAAACGAGGAAAAAATTAGAAGAGAGAGTTATTCAAGAATATGAGAAAGTGAAAGGAATCGAAAA
>JAGMDW010000209.1 GCA_023128455.1 Desulfurellaceae bacterium | reverse complement strand
TAATCTCGAGGCAGAGGTTTCATCTATTAAGTCTCAGACCAGCTCAGCAGCTGCAGAGGATGCTGAGAGGGCTAAGGTTGCTGCCGATAAAGCTGAAGCTGCACTTAAAAAAGCAGAAAAGGCTGCCAGCAAATCCCAAAAGGCATTTGAACTACAACAAGGAAAGTAGTTTTAGAATTGGTTAGCAGGTGCTATAAGATATTAGTTCCTGCTAACCCAATTTGAAATCTCAACCGGGATTCCATTCTTTTCTTGTAGTGCCTGATGCAATTTCTCTAAGTTAATGTTCTTAAGAACATTTTTCATGTTCAATAAATGTATTGTCTCATTAAAATAATCTGTATTTTTTTCATGTTTATCTTTATGCACTTCTATATAGATTTTATCATTCCTAATACCTACCTTTACAGGTTGCTGCACGATGTTTACTTCAGCACCCTCAGGCACTAATCGAAATAGTTCTGAGATATTTTCGGGGTACATTCTTATGCAGCCATGAGTGGCTTTTCTTCCAATAGACCACGGCCTGTTTGTTCCATGAATTAGAATATCGCCCAGCGAGAGTTTTAATGCATAAGAACCGAGTGGGTTACCGGATCCAGGAGGAATCACTTTTGGCAACCAAGATTTCTTCTTTCTAATAGATTCAGGAACATACCAGCTGGGGTTCACCGTTTTCTTTACTATTTTAAACCTTCCCACAGGTGTATTATTCAGTTCGCTTCCTATTCCAACGGGAAATGTTTTAACCAGCTTTATTCCCTTTATTTCAAGGAAATAGTAAAGCCTCATTTCAGAAAGATTTATAACAATGCCATCATATACACCTACATCCGGCAATATCCATGATGTGGGTATTTTGACAGACATACCCACCCCCGGAACAAAGGCATCAAGGTCGGGATTTGCATCAACAATTTCATTATAACCAAGCCCAAACTTTCTTGCTATTTCAATTAAGGATTCATTATCTTTAACCTTGTAAGTTTTAGTAAGTCCAATTACTGCATTATCATCATTGTAGGAATACGCTCCAGCACCAAGCGATGGTACTGTAAAAATAAGGACAAAAAATACCGGTATAAAAAAAATCTTAATTCTCATATGCTTATATTGTTAAATATTGTGAGTAACTCCAACATATCCTTCTTCCTTTTGAGTGTTTTTTCCCGATGAAAAGATACACTACTTTTTATTAATCTACAACTTTTGAGTATAACTCCCAACTGCTTTTTCTTAGGTGTCAAGCAAAATACTGTTAAAACAAAAGGTTGAGAATCAATAACCCCGCCGCAAGCCGCGGGGCATTAACCCTACTATATGTAATAGATTTTCCACAAGAATTAAAAGAGATAAATCGGCTTTTGACGCTATTTCATTTTAACTTTCCCTTAAAGTGGATGCTACTTGAACAAGATTCCTTAATGAGGGTATAATTTCTTTCCAGTTGCGTGTTTTTAATCCGCAATCCGGATTTATCCATATCTGTTCCTTTTTTAATATGCGTAAGGCACGGTTTGCTATTTTTAGCATTTCATCTTGAGAAGGTATACGTGGACTGTGTATGTCATAAACGCCAAATCCTATTTCTCTTTCATAGTTGGAGTTTTCAAATGCGTGGATAATCTCTCCCTTACTGCGCGTTGCCTCGATGGATATAACATCGGCATCTAAAGCATCTATGGCTTCAATGATATCGCCAAATTCAGAATAACACATGTGAGTATGGATTTGTGTTTCTGCTTTTACTGCAGATGTTGCCAGCCTGAATGCTTTTGTTGCCCAAGAGAGATATTCTTCTCGCCTTTCTTTCTTTAGCGGCAATCCTTCCCTGAATGCTGGTTCGTCTACCTGAATGATCTTTATTCCATTTTCTTCCAATTCTTTTATTTCATCTCTTAAAGCTAACGCGAGTTGATAGGCAATCTCATAACGAGTAATATCTTCTCTTGAAAAAGACCAGTTGAGTATTGTGACTGCTCCTGTGAGCATACCTTTGACGGGTTTTTCGGTTAGACTCTGTGCAAATACAATTTCTTCTTTTGTTAAAGACTTTGTGCGCTCTATGTCTCCAAATATGACTGGGGGACGAATGCAGCGTGTGCCATAAGAAAGAACCCATCCATTTTCTGTAGAAATCATGCCTTCCAACCTTTCACCAAAATATTCTACCATATCTGATCTTTCAAATTCGCCATGTACAAATACATCCAATCCCAGACCTTCCTGGATTCCTATCACATGCGCTATTTTTTTTCTTATGAATGATTTATATTCTTCCTCGGTGATGAGATTATCTTTATACATTTTTCTTGTCTTTCTCAAAATTTTATCCTGTGGGAAGCTGCCGATAGTGGTGGTAGGAAACAAAGGAAGGTTCAATATCCGTTGTTGTTTTTTTCTCCTTTCTTTATACGGTAGCGACCTTTGGAAATTGCTCTCTTTTAGATTTATTATCCTGTTTTTTATATTTTCTTTTTTTATTCCTGCAAACCCTATTTCATCTTGTTCTATTTTTCCTTCAACTATTGCTTTTTTAATGATGGAAAGCTCATCCAATTTTTCTACAGCAAAAGCGAGCAATTGTTTTGTCTCTGAAGGCATGCTTTTTTCTTCTTCCAATGACCAGGGAACAAACATAAGACTGGTTGAAGGTTGTAATATGCACATAGAGGGGTTTGTTTTTTCTATTATTTTTTTTACTATATCCACTGTTTTTTTTATATTTGCCTTCCACACATTTCTTCCATTGATTACACCTAAAGACAACAATTTATCCTTTGGAAAATATTTCATCAGATTGTTGATGTTTTCTTTTCCGTTTATTACATCCAATCCGATACCGCCTACGGGCAATTTTATTATTTCATTATAGAAGGATATATCTTCGAAATAGGTTTGCAATATAATAGATTTACTGTGTTTAATCTTTTCATACATTTTTTTTACTGTTTTTATCTCTTGTTCTGTAATATCTAAGACAAGAGCAGGTTCCTCCAGGCTTATCCATTCCGCGCCTGCTTCTTTTAGTTTTTCCAAGAGTGAACTGTAGAGCGGAATTATTTTTTCGGCAAGTACAGTTAAAGGTTCTTCTATGTTGCTGAGTTTTAAAAATGTGAACGGGCCAATTATTGCGGGTATACACGAGAAACCTTCTTTTTTGAGAAAAAGGAAGTCTTTCAGAACGGCACTTTCCTTTAATTCCAAATTCTGGTTCTTTTCTATTTCTGGAACGATATAATGGTAGTTTGTGTTAAACCACTTGACCATCTTCAAAGGCGGGATGTTTTTTGTTCCGCGAGCTAAAGAAAAATATAGGTTTTCTTTTATATCTTTAAATCTTTTTGGGATGCAATTAAAGGATATTGCCAGATCCAACATTCTGTCATAAAGACTGAAATCTCCGCAGGGAATGAAATCAATGGCTTTTTCTCTTTGTAGGGTGGTCCGCATAAGGAGAAGTTCTTCTGTTTCTTTTATCATTTCATCTGAGTTTTTTTCTCCTCTCCATACACCTTCCACAACCGTTTTCAACTCCCTATGCGGGCCAATAGTGGGAAAGCCAATGTTTCCAGTCAATATCATTTTTTCCTCCTAACATTTACATTTATTTGGGTTTCAAGTTTAGAAGTTGACACTTAAGAAGTCAAGCAATTCTGCAACATCCCGGGGTTTACCTTTAAGGCTGCAGGAAAAGTTAAAAAATCCAGGTAAAGGGCAGGGATCTATTGCTGCCTAAAATACGATGATACAACTCCAACGCTACTTTTCACCAGCTTCCGCCGCCTCCTCCGCCAGAGCCGCCTCCGGAGAATCCTCCACCACTCGAAAAAGCGCTTCCACTATGGGGAGAGGAAGTGAATGCGGTATTCATCGCAGACAGTGAATCCTTTAAGCTGTCAACAAAATATACTGTATTAAAAGTGTGATAGTGCGATCCTCTATACCACCGCGGAGGTTCTGTAATGAGGTCTTTGAATTTTTCTGCCACCTTTTTCTCTATACCCAATGCAATGGCATAAGGTAAAATCTTATCAAAATAGTTTGGATCCTTTTTTAATAATCGCTTTAGCCTTGGTTTTTCCACTCGTTCAATAAATTCTTTAAATCCACCAACAAGCTGATATATCTTTAATCCTCTTCTTGTCTTTTTGGGCATAATCCTTGCAAATATGAAGAAGATTATAGCCGATAAGATAAAAGAAATTAGATAATCAAGTCTTCCAAACATGATGCCGACCATAAACATTATGATAGCAAGTATATATGTCACTTTTGCTAAATTTCGCGAGGCTGGTTCGTAATAATCTTTAAATGTCATTTCTTCATCAAGCTGTTTCTTCGCTTTTTTCATATGTGTGTAAAATGTATTCTTTAATGTGCTGACCCTTACAATTGTTATTCCTCCAGAAAACAATCCATAAAATATGGTTTTTTCAAAGGATTTTGCTGTATCAGGTAAATCTTTTAATTTACGCAAAATATAGTCTTTTTTCTTAAGAATTAGACCACTTTTTTCAGTCTCTTCTATTTCAATATAGCCTTTTGCTGCCCAGCAAAATATAAGGGATAACAAGTCTCTATTGTCGGTTTTATCATCTATGAAAAATCCTGCTTCGGCGGATGTTATATTATCAGGCAATTTATATCGGACGATATGTATGATTTTCTTATCCCTTCCAAATACATACCAGAGAAGAAACAGGAATATAAAGATTAAAACAGGGAGCAGATAAATAGAGTTGTTTGCGATGATAAGGGATATTTGCTTAAAGGGTGAACCCTTTGCAATTACCCCTTTGGAAACCATATGCCTGCAGTAATTCCATTGTATGCTGGAAGAACAAGGCTTGTTTCACCGTTCAAGAATCCCTTTGATACTAAGACATCAACATTGCTATTTTTGCTGCCGTATCTGCCACTATAAACAAAATATTTATCTTTTGACGGTTTACCGTTCTCTGGCCAAAATATATTAAAGCTTGCATACTTTATAGGAACGGGCCACTCAAATCCAATTACATTGTAATAAAATTCTGAGTGATCCTTAAAGAAATTTATTGCACCGTATATTTTGTAACTGAGTTTATATAAGACATCTCCATTCACAAATCTGTTTTTATCCCCGATTTTGATAAAGAGGTATTTGCCCTTTTTATAAACCTTATACTTAAAACCAGCTACCTTAATATCGTAAATATTTATTTTGTAATTATTTCCATAAATAAAAGGTCTTGATAGATTGGGATCTTTATTTCCTGCCTTATATTTATAAGGGATTTTCCTGAAAATTCCATGTCTTGCGGAATTAAAATGAACTAAGATTGATTCTTTTACTGAAATTTCTGAGTTTTTGTAAATGTAAAGATCGGTATTATAATTTTTCTTGTCTTATAAATCCGTGTTTATCGGTGATAATCTGTGGCTAAATTCTTTTTTTCTGTCCAATCTGTGACTAATATTAATATGAGATTACTTCTCCCCTGTGGAATATAGCAAGCTATTCCACAGGGGATCGCAATGACTGCCTCTTTCTGTCATTCCCGCGAATGCGGGAATCTAAATTAAGATTCCAGATATTTTGCTAAAGCAGAATTCCGGAATGACATTTGGTGATACCCCGCGGCGGGGTTATTTATTCATCTATATCTTTTGAACATATAACTCATAAAAGCTTACTATTCGAGGGGAAGATATCCACTTATACCTTTTGAGTTTAGCAAGTGCCTTTTTAGATTGGGAAACGCAGTTAAAAGGACCAATAAATGTTCGAAACCATGTCTTGCCTTTAATAGTTACCTTTCTAATACATGTCCCTCCAGGTTTAACTTCTTTACAAAGTTTTTGAACCTCATCTACGGCGGGGTAGAACCCCTGGTATGAACTAACATGAATAAAAAACCCTTGTTGGATGCCTTTAACAATAGGATACTTTTTATACATACTCACTTTAGAACTAATAGGACAACCATCATTATCTGGAGAACCTGCTTCGAAAGGGCATTTGTCTCTATCATCTGTAATACCATCATTGTCACTGTCTCTTGCCATACTCTTTTTGTCAATGACCACCATCCTTATTATCTCTTCAGGGCAACCATCTTTATCATCGACCCCATTGTAATTTTCCTTATTCATAGGACATTTATCTCTTTCATCAATAATACAATCGCAGTCCCTATCACCTGCACAGTTCCAGAAGTTGTATTGAGGGCATGGACCCCATGGAGTTTTAACATCACTCAGTGGAACAATCTCAGCACAAGGTTTTTTTGTTTGAATCACATGAGTTTGATATGAACCTCCCCATGCATATCCACTAAAGGAAAAAACAATTGCTACTGTAATCCCCATTATATATTTCAATAAATGTTTCTCCATTTTCTTCCTCCTATTTAGTTATAAGTAAGGGGATAAGAATTTTCATCCCCTTACTTATTCGTCTTTTCACTTAGGACAACCATCATTATCTGGAGAACCTGCTTCGAAAGGGCATTTGTCTCTATCATCTGTAATACCATCATTGTCACTGTCCTTCAAAACTTTTTTAATAATGGGGGCTTCTATTACCCTTTCAGGGCAACCATCCCTGTCATCAACTCCATTGTAGTTTTCCTTATCCATAGGACATTTATCTTTTTCATCAGGAATACAATCGCAGTCCCTATCACCTGCACAGTTCCAGAAGTTGTATTGAGGGCATGGACCCCATGGAGTTTTAACATTGCTCAGTGGAACAATCTCAGCACAAGGTTTTTTTGTTTGAATCACATGAGTTTGTGGTGCACAACCTACAACCAGCGAGAAAACGCCAATCAACATTACCATACTTAAATATCTATAGCATCTCTTCATAATTCTCTCCTTTTTTCCGTTTCTCTCTTAAGGGTCAGGGTATGTCACAAACTTGACATTTACATTGCAACATCCACAACAACAATCACAATCAGGTAAGCCACAATACTTGACACAACAATCAGCACGTTTTACATAAACACAAGTCTTGTCTAAAATGCATTGTGGAGGACCACATTTTATCACTACCGTTTTAGGGCATGTGATATATCGTGGGTAACATGTTTGCACCACTACTGTTTGAGCGTTTGTTGTAATACATTCTGGGTAGCATGTTTGCACCACCATCGTTTGAGCATTAGCATTGACAGTGCCAAATGCTAAAATACCAAAAAAACAAAAAACAGCAATAAAACTACCAATCCTTCGCATCTTCTCGCCTCCTCCTTAATAAATATTCAAAATTAAAATAATAAAATAAAAACCCATCCATTTTTACTATATTTAAAAAAGTTTTTTTTGTCAATATTTTTGCTGTGATTACTAAATCACAGCAAAGAAAAATGCTTGACAAACACTTCCAGCGTTTGCAAGCAAAGTATTGTTTTAACAATATTTTGCTTGACACCTAAGAAAAGGCAGTTAACATTAAGTCATTATTTTTTTAGGAGGTAAGGAATGAAAAGATTGTTTTATCTGTTTGTTTCTTTGGTTGCAGTTGTAGGCTTGTGTGTTTGCACA
>JAGMDW010000208.1 GCA_023128455.1 Desulfurellaceae bacterium | reverse complement strand
AAGGTCAAATCGGTCAGTTAGCTGGCAGATTCCAACTAACCAAAATACAGTTATTGGATCTATTCAAATGAAGGGACAAAAACTTCAAAAATCGCATTGAAGAATTAAGCAAAAACATTAGCAAGAGTCAACGGCAGACTAGACCCCTTTTAATAGTTTAATAGGGATATGTGTGTTTTTTCAATTATTCTTATCTTCTGTTAACTCCTGTAATTTGGAGTTTATAAAATCAGCAAGGTTTACCGATGGAAGCAACTTCATATTAGGTGGCAATATTGAACAAGCTTGAAAAATCATGCCTCTTATTATGCCATATAGTATAGCAAGGCCGTTGTATAATATAAAATTTACTTGCTTTTCTTCGGGAAGATTTTTATCAACATCAAACAAGACAGCAATCTCTATTTTAGATTTCAAGGCAGGGTTTTTAGCTCTATCGTTAACTTTTAGCGTAAAATGGAATCCTCTGTATTTTTCATTATTATCACCTTCTGCCGATTCTACAGGAACGAAGTCTGCGTCTAATATAAATTTGTTGATACCGTTAATGTTTTCTTCTAATTTAAACTGCTCTACCTGTAATTTTTTAAGCTGCAAGATAGATGTCTTTAATTTCATCTTTTCCCCTTAAATTTTCTGTTTTTATAAGCTTAAGCATATTTTTGTCGGGAATTGTGTCTGTTTTTTTATCCCATTCACCTATAGAAATGGTGGCATCTACTTCAAGAGCAGCCAATATTTTAGCGAGAGTTTTTAAACTTATGTTATTTCCACTGAAAATCTTTGTAATATAGGGAGGTTTAACATTCATCTTTTCGGCTAATTGTTTTTTCGTCAAACCCTTCTTTTCCAGTAGCTTTTTTAATTGAGTAGATATATCAAGAATAAGACCTTCGTATATAAAATTACTATCGTATTTATATTCCTTTAACAAATCTCTCAAATTCATCTTTAACCTCCTCGACAATAGAACAAACTTTTTCTATATTTTTTCTTTTCTCTGAACTGTTCTTTTTCTGAACTCTCCACATATGCACTGCTAAAATGTATTTATCGTGTTTATAACAACCAAGTCTGTAAGGCTTTGGCTTCAGTTCATAAGCCTTAGAACCTTTACAAGATTTAATTAGTTCCCATCTTTCAGGGCTGTTCGGTATTGTTGCTGATAATCTTTTTAAACTTTGCAACACTTTTTTCTTTGCATTCTCGTCTTTCATACTAATTATTTCCTGCTCCACTTTCTTTAAAACGCATATTGTATATTCTAACTTTTCTACAAAAGAAAATTTATCATTATCAACCATTTTTCACTCATAAGTTAAATAAAGTGTATATAAAATAAATTATCTGTCAAGTCCTTTTTGCCATTTTCCAACAGGAAAAGTGTGGGTGCAGGTGTAAGTGAAGAGTGAGGATGAGTTTTAATCCCTTTTTACAGGTCACTTTTTCTAATCCAGAGTTACTGGAAGAGAAAGAACAACCAGATGAAGATCCGTCGTAATCCCTTTTTACAGGTCA
>JAGMDW010000207.1 GCA_023128455.1 Desulfurellaceae bacterium | reverse complement strand
TTTCCCCATAACTTACAGTTTCTACCCTTGAAGATGATATGCCGCGAGCAACAATATATCTCAAGGCGGCGTTTGCTCTTCTCTGTCCTAAAGCAAGGTTATACTCTTCTGTTCCCCTTTCATCGCAATTTCCTTCAACTTCAATTTTGGTATTTGGACATTTCTTCATAAATTCAACGATCTTGTTTAGAGTGGGTATATCATTAGGTTTAATATTGTATTTATCAAAACCAAAATGTATATTTATGAAGACCTCTTTAGCCTCTTTGGCAAAGGCTTTCTCTGGTGTAAGCACTTCTTCCCCTACAAATGGAGCATTTGTTGCTTCTCCTTGAACTGCACTTTCTCCTTGAACTGCACTTTCTCCTGGTGCAACGGTTAATGGAGCTTCAACCTGTTTTTTGCCTACTGCACAACCAACAAGCAACATACATAAAACACATACGATACCTATTCGCATCCTACGCATTCTTACCTCCTTATTGTTTTTTTATCACACTTAACCAACTCAAACCATTATACAACTCATCAGTTTGCAAAACAACCCTTTTGTGTCCTGTTGTTACGCACACAACACAAACATAGCTTTTGCCCTTTGCTTGAGAGAGGTAGGCAATGAATCTTCCATCTCCAGACCACGAAGGACAATCTATGCTCTCGGCTTCCGCCAACTCTTTCATCTGGCTTCCATCTGACTTTATAATACACAATTTTGAAGCAGATTTGTGAACAGAAACATAGGTAATATAATTAGATGTAGGAGACCATGACGGTGATGTATTGTAGCTACCGTCATAAGTTAGTCTTTTTACTCTCCCCGTACTTAAATCTTTAATAAAAATCTGAGGACTACCATGCCTTTTGGATACAAATGCCATCTTTGTCCTGTCCGGCGAAAAGGTGGGAGAAACATCAATACTCCTGTCAAAGGTAAGTCTCTTGATTATCTTGTCATTCTTCTTTATTAGATAAATGTCTATGTTGTCATTAAAACTTAGAGAAATGGCATATAAATTGTCTTTAAAAGGTATTGGAGTAATACTCAATCCCTTATGGTTAAAAAACAGCCTTACTTTACCTGTTGAAAGATCATATCTGTATGATGCAGGTTTCCCTGTTCTGTACGAAGTGAAAAAGAATGAAGAATTATCGATCCACTTTGGTAATATATTAATTGTTTTCCATTTTGTAAGCTTTTTTACGCCATGTCCATCATAATCCGATATATAAATTTCCTTATATTTGTTATTGCCTTTAGAGAAAAGCAACCTGTCTTCAAACGGTCCGTATTTACCAGTGATGATCTGAAAAAACTCATCGCAAATCCTGTGAGCGACCCAGCGATAATGTTCCTTTTTTGAAGTATAGATTCGACTTAATACTATTTCCCCTTTGTTTCTATCAAATATCTTTGTACTCAGCAGTATATTGTTATAACCTTTTTCTGAAATACTGCCAAAAACAACATAGTCTGTCCCACTGCCTGCACTATCCGCCATTATATCCGCAATATCCGTAGAAAATCCACAGGGCGTAGATTCATCTATAATTTTAAAATATCCGGTGGTTGCCAGATCATCTACAATTGCATCTTTTAATCTACTGCCTGTAAGTTGAGACTCAGTTGTCACTGCCAAAAAGGGAAACATAAGAACAACCGTAGGTTTCAAAGTAGCAGTAGTAATTCGTATCCTCATCTCTCCTCTACTAATAGAAGTAAAAGAAAAGAATAAGATTGCAAATATAAAAATTCTAATTATGCGGCTCTTCATAATCTTTAAGGTCAAATACCACTAAATAAGTATTATCTTTCAAATTTATCAGCGTCTTGGGCAAGGGATTAGATCGCTCGATTGCGTCCAATGCCATATCATCAAAGTATTTGTTGCCAGATGACTTTCTGATTGTTGGTTTAATTATCTCTCCATTGTTAGTTACTATTATCCTTACTGTTGCTTTCAGATTTTGCTTTTCTATAAATGCCAGATTCAGAAACCAGTGTCTTTCAATAAAAAATTGCAATGATTCTCTACAATCATCATATTCCTCTTGTTTTTTTTGCTCATTTTCAACCTTTTCTCGCTCCTCTTCCTTTTTTCTTTCCTTTTCTTGTTCCATTTCCTTTTCCTCTTCTTCAAATTTTCTTTTCCAGGCGGCTTTCTTTCCTTCCATTCTCTTTTTTATTATCTCTTCCATGCTTTTAGAATACATTTCCTCTTTTGCCTTTTCCGGCAATGCCACCTTCTTTTGTTCCTTGCTCTTCTTCTCAAGAACAGTTTTTGCCACTATTTCTTTTTTCTTTGTTACCTTTTTTGGAATACTTTTTGTTTTCTTTCCTGGTTTCCTCTTAACATGAACAACCTTTCTTGCTTTTTTCTCCTGTAATGAAACAAGGCTTACCTTATATAATTTTTCCTCTTTTGAGGTATGCTTTTGTGAAACGCAGGTAAAATGCACCAATAATAATATCACTATAAGATGCAAACATAAAGAAAGAACGATAGAGAAAAATTTCATCTCTTAACAGGTTTAGTTGCCAGAGCAACATTTTCTACATTTATCCCCTTGAGTGTATCAATCACTTTTATCACCGCACCATAAGCAACCGCTTTATCCGCTTTAATAATCACATTTTTTGATCTGTCGTCAACCAACATCATTTTCAATTCAGTTATTGTAATCGGTTTTTCGTCCATAAACAGACGCCCCGATTTATTTATAGATATGACAATATCTTTTTTAGCTAATTTTACTTTACCGCTGTGTGCAGGTGGCAAAGTAACCTTCACTCCTTTTATAAGCATAGGAGTAGTTACCATAAAAATAATCAAGAGAACCAATACTACATCCACCATTGGAGTAACATTGATCTCAGAAAAAGATTTGTATTTCCTATACACCTCTTTTTTCTTCCTTCATTATATTTTTAAAATCCTCTACCGACTGGGCAATGATAGATAATTTATGGGAAAGAATATTATATCCTATCACCGCAGGAATAGCGGCAAATAAACCGGCTGCTGTAGTGAACAACGCCTCCGAGATACCAGGCGCAACCACTGCTATGCTTGCTGATTCTGTTATCCCAATATTGCTAAATGCACTCATTATT
>JAGMDW010000206.1 GCA_023128455.1 Desulfurellaceae bacterium | reverse complement strand
GGACCCTGTTCTGAGATTCATATAGATTGGGGTAAAAATGAGCTCCTGGAGTTGTGGAATCTTGTGTTTATGCAGTTTGAGAGAAAAGATGACGGCAGGCTTGTATCTTTGCCCAAACCCAGCATTGATACTGGTATGGGATTGGAACGTATAACAGCGGTGATGGAAAATGTATACAGTAATTTCGATACAGACCTGTTTGTGGGTATTATTGCTTCTATTGTAGATCTGTTGCATGTTCAATATGGTAAAAATAAAAATTTAGATGTATCCATTAGAATTATTGCTGATCATCTGCGTGCTTGTGTTTTTCTCATCGCAGATGGCATCTTGCCGGATAAAGAGGGCAGGGGATATGTCTTGAGAAGGATTATAAGGAGGGCAATGCGGCAAGGGAATAGGTTGGGGACCAACGAACCATTCTTACATAGGCTTGTTCCAATAGCAATAGAAGCAATGAAGGATGTCTATGGCGAAATTAGTCAGATGGAGAAATTTATTGTAAATGTTTTAAAAAATGAAGAAGAACAATTTTTTAAAACATTGGATTATGGATTGAGGCTTTTGTATGAAATAGCGGAAAAAACAAGAGGCAAGACAGTTTCAGGGAAGGAGATATTTAAACTCTATGATACTTATGGTTTTCCACTGGATATTGCCACCGATACCTTAAGTGAGATGGGCTTAAAAGTGGACTTGGTAGAATTTAACAGACTTATGGAAGATCAAAAAAAGAGAGCGAAGGGAGCGTGGGTAGGTTCGGGAGAAGAAAAGATAACCGCCTTTTATGGAGATATGTTAAAGAAAGGAGAAACTGAATTTGTAGGGCATGAGAAACTGATGGCAAAAGGTAAGGTTTTGAGTATAGCAAGGGATGGTGTTCTGGCGGAGGAAGCACAAGGAGAATGTGATGTAACATTTGATAAAACACCATTCTACGGGCAAGGAGGAGGTCAGGTTTCGGATACTGGCAAGGGTTTTGGTGAAGAACTTTCTCTGGAAATCAAAGATGTAAAACGTTATTTTGAAGGAAGAGTTTTCGTCCACCATGTGAATATAGAGGAAGGAAGATTAAAAACAGGTAATGTAATAAACTTAGTGGTGGATGAGGATAGAAGAAAAGATATACAGAGACATCATACCGCTACTCATCTTTTGCAATCTGCACTGAGAAAGGTTTTGGGAAAACATGTTCATCAAGCAGGTTCTTTGGTTGCGCCCAGTAGGTTGAGATTTGATTTTACTCACTTTTCTCGTCTCTACAGAGAGGAAGTAGAAGCGGCAGAAAGATATGTGAATGAGTGGATTATAGAAAATATGCCTGTTTGTATAGAGTGGAAGAGTTATAAAGAGGCTTTGGAAGAAGGTGCAACTGCCATATTTGAGGAAAAATATGGAGATAGGGTAAGGGTAGTTACCATAGGAGATATAAGCAAGGAGTTGTGTGGTGGTACACATGTGGAGCGTACTGGAGATATAGGATTTTTTAAGATAATGAGCGAGAGTGCTGTGGCTCGAGGGGTAAGAAGAATAGAGGCAAAATCTGGTCTTAGTGCATACGAATATATAAGAGAGCAGGAAGACAAATTGAAAGAAGTGTTAAAACAGGCGAAATGCAGCTCATTAGATGAACTGGCTGAAAAGAATAGGGAATTACAAGAAAAGTTGAAAAAAACAAAGAGGCTAAAAGAGGAAAAGCCTGTAGAGATAAAGAACATTAGGCATATTGATGATTTTGATGTAGTTTCTGAAATTTTGGAAGGATATGAAGTTGGCGATTTGAGAAATTTAAGTGATGTTTTAAGGTCAAAGATAAAGAGTGGTGTGGTTATTTTATTTAATAAAACTGATGGTAGAGTAAATTGTGTAGTTAGTGTTAGCAAAGATGCCACACATAGATTTAATGCCAACGATATTGTAAAAAAGATTTCTTCTTCGTTAGGCGGAAGCGGAGGCGGCAGGAGAGATTTTGCTCAGGGGGGAGGGAAAAGGATGGAAGTAGTGGAAGATATTATACAAAGTGTCGAAAAATATCTGTAAGGAGGAGTAAATGGATATTTTAAACAAGATGTTTCTTCTGGGCCTGGGTGTGCAGGAGACAGCTGAAGAGAAAATAAAACAGACCATAGATGAGATGATAAAAAAAGGTGAGATGAAGGCAGGAGAAGGAAAGGATTTGCAAGGCAAGATTGCGGAAGCGCTGAAAAAGAGAACAGAAGAGCTGAATAATTTGGTTAAAAAGTGTGTAGATGAAACATTGAAAAGAATGCATATTCATACAGGAAATGATATAGAGACATTAAAAAAAGAGATAGAGGATTTAAAAAAAGAGGTAGAAGAACTTAAAAAGCATGGTTTATAGTATCTGTGCTCATACTGCGGTGAGCTTTCCTCTTCTCATAACAATAGGCGTAGCTACAGGGTTTTTTTCTGCTCTCTTGGGGGTGGGGGGTGGACTTATTATGGTGCCTTTTCTCATTGCTGTTGGTATTTCATCGGATGTAGCCGGAGCCAGCAGTGTTGCTATAACCTGCGGCACGGCTTTTACAGGTGTGTTAGCCTATAAGAAAATAGGGAATGTGAACTTGAAGATAGGTTTAAACATCACAGCAGGTGCGATTGTGGGAGGAATATGTGGTGTTTTATTGACGAAAGCACTGAGAATTAGCGGGAATTTTGATCTTGTTATTCATCTATTGTTTTTAATTCTTCTGCTCTTT
>JAGMDW010000205.1 GCA_023128455.1 Desulfurellaceae bacterium | reverse complement strand
AATAGATGAAAAAACGGGTCCTATAAGAACCATGAAAGGATTGGAAGAATTTTTGGAGTATGCAAAAAAGTTATGGAAAGATGTAAAAGATATAAGCAATTCAAGTCAAAGCATAGAATTAAGGAACATGGTTCTTATCGGGCTACTCATTGCCACAGCGGCACTACATAGAAAAAGTAGCGTAGGAGCTCACTATTGTATAGATACACCTCACCTTAATGATAAAAAACACATCTCACTTTCTTATGAACAATTAAAGAAGTTTATCGGCGAAAATTAATCTTAAATAGCTTTAGAATATAAACACTTGCCAATGGTCAAAGCATATTATAATTTAATACAATGAATGGTTATACTAATGTTGCCATTATTGTAATATTGAGTTTTTTACTTCCTATCATTTCTGCAAAGCTGTTCAAATGTCTTATTCCTGCCGTAGCGATAGAGATTATTGCAGGACTCATTATAGGGAAGAGTGGTTTTGGACTGATTGAGGAAGACAGGATAGTGAGTTTCCTTTCTATGTTTGGTCTTGTTTATCTTATGTTCCTTAGCGGCTTGGAAATAGATATAAAAGCGATAGGGAGTATAAGAAGAAAAAATTTCATCTATTCACCGCCCTTTTTGGCAATTTTAACCTTTCTTCTCACCCTTCTTGTAGCCTATCCCCTTTCTGTAGTTTTTATAAATCTATTTTCTTGTGCCAAAAATCCTTTCTACCTGGCATTGATTTTATCTACCTCTTCTGTTGCTATCGTATATCCTTTGCTTAAATCACGACCGGACATCAAGGGGGTTTATAAACAAACAATCTTGATCTGTGCTATTGTTGCTGATTTTTCTACTCTTTTTCTTATTACACTATTTGCGCTTTTTAAGGAGGGTAAAACAGGCATTGTCAACTTTGTTGTAATCTTTCTTTTGTTCGTAATAGCAATATTGGCAAGTAAAATAATAACCATTTTTTCCAAACATAGATGGACAATGGAAATTTTTTCTATTTTGAAATATCGTCCTACGGTGCAAATAGGTGTAAGAGCGGCATTTGCATTACTTTTTATCTTTCTTTTTTTAGCAGAGCTATTTGGCATAGAAGCCATTTTGGGTGCGTTTTTAGCAGGAGCGGTCGTTTCAGAACTCTCTAAAAAAGAAGCAGATATTATGCGCATGAAATTAGATGCCTTTGGATACGGTTTTTTTATCCCACTTTTCTTTATTTATCAAGGAGCAACTTTAACGGTTTACCCTGCTTCATTGGGTAAGGATCTTTTGTTGATAATGAGTATTCTTTTCGGTGGTTTTTTGATCAAACTCATAGCAGCCTCGCCGCTGCTTATACGATTTTCTTTCAAAGAAACACTATCCGCAGGTTTGCTTTTAAGCAGCAGGTTGAGTTTGATTATTGCCGCTTCTATTATTGGATTGAATTTGGGTATAATTGATGAAAGCATGCACTCAGCAATAATTATTTTTGCCGTTCTATCATGCATTTTTTCTCCTTCTTTATTCAATATTCTGCAAAAGAAAAAATTTGTGCCTCATCTTACGAGAATAATTATAGCAGGAGGAGGTATTGTTGGAAATGATGTTGCGAAAAGATTTAAAAGGATGCAAAAAGAAGTAATTGTTATTGAAAAGGATAGGGAAAGATGTAAGGAATTAGATGAGGCAACAGTAGGCAAGGTATATTGTGGTGATGTTAAAGATGAAGCTTTAATGAAGAGAATAAGCCCTCAAAACGATGATGTATTGCTTCTTTTAACGAATGATGATCAAACAAATTTAGATATTGCCTTAATGTTGAAGGAAAAATACAATGTGCATAAAATATTTGCCAGAGATAATAATCCAAAAAACAGAAATAAATTCGAGGAAAAGAATATTACTCCCCTCATATATACAGAACAGCTGTTAAGAAGCATAGAAAAAGCTGTTAGTTATCCCTCTGTATTGGGGTTTCTTGCCGATGAAGAAAATATCATCCAAGAAAAGACTATAAATAAACTTGACAATAAATCAATTGAAGAATCACACCTCTCTGAAGTAATGAAAATCATCTTAATAAAAAGGGGAGAGCAATGGCTTTATCCTTATGAAAAGATGATACTGAAGAAAGGGGATATTGTGATATTCGTCGCTGACGAAGAAGATGAAAAAGCTTTACAAGGGACGGATATCTGAATCATGATTATTTGCTATTGTTAGTAATAAATAAAAACACTTGACTTAGATACAAAATACTGTATAAGTTTTAGATGTGGAGCAGTTGGTAAATGTTAAAGAAGATGGTTATTTCAACCGACAAGTCTTCTTGAAAAGTTTTTTAATGAGGTTTTCTTTTTTATGATAGTGTTTTCATTGAAGGGATTAGAGTTGCTATCTTGCTTTTCCCGTGTGTCTCTCTAAAGAAACCATTATTAGAAAGAGAGAAGCAAAAAAAAGGAGGAAAAGATGCAAGGCAGTAAGCTCTATGTAGGAAATCTTACTTATTCCGTAGATAATGAGCAGTTAAAAGAATTATTCGCCTCTCATGGCGAAGTTAAACAGGTTAATGTAATTGAAGGTAAAGGTTTTGGTTTCGTCGAAATGTCGAGTCCAGAAGAAGCCGAAAAAGCAAAAGAAGCACTAAATGGTACTGAGTTTAGTGGGCGTACCTTAAGGATTGATGAAGCTCGTCCACCAAGAGAAAGATCTGATAGTAGAAGAAGTTATCAGAGATACTAAAATAACAAAAGTTCAGGTTTGCTGGTAGTTTAATATACCAGCTGCTCCACTCAACAATATCGCAACCCATTCAAAAAAAGGATAATAGTTTTTCCTTACAACTTTGCTAAGCAGAAGAATTCATTATAAATTCAAAATTATCCTATGCGATCATTAGACCTACTATTATTTTTGGTTTGGAAAGTATTCCCATCAATAATATTGCTTATTTTCTTAGAAAATTTCCATTATTTGCCGTATTCGGTTCAGGAAAATATCTAATTCAACCTATATTTGTAGGAGATGTGGCTGCAATAGCGGTGAACTTGGGTCACAGAGAAGAAAATATCATAGTAGATATAGCCGGCCCTGAGATTTTTACCTATAACCAATTAGTTTATCTTATAATGTTTTTATTTATCTTCGATTAAATTGAATACGAGTTCAACTGCTTCTTTCGGGGATTGAGCAACATAGGGTTTATTTTTAAAATACCCTAACAGCTCTTTTTTGCTTAAAATATCTGACCATCCGCCACTACCTTCTAAAACAACAGTAGGCTTACCAATATTTAAAGCAAAGGAAACCTCGTTCAATGTGCCCCATCTCCCAGCAACAGCAATTACTGCATCGGCACTATTTATAAGGATGTAATTCCTAAAAGAAGCAAGATTAGTGGGAATGACAATATCAATAAATTCATTCGCTGTTTCCCCTGAATCTGGCAGGATTCCTATGGTTAATCCCTTTGCCTTTTTTGCTCCTTTGGCTGCTGCCCTCATAGTTCCACCTCTGCCACCACAAATTAAAACCCCACCTTTTTTGGCAATGTGATATCCTACTCCCTCTGCCATTTTTAAAACAGATTCTGTCAGATTTTCATCATCTCCGTTACTTCCAGAAAAAGCAATCATCTTCTTCATTCTTTACTCCACAAATGATGATTATATAACTTTGCATAGAGAAATAAAGTATTTTGACAACTATTTTCAATAGTTGCAAACACCTAAGGTGTTTGCAATCTCAAATCTTTGATTTGAGATTGACAAACGCTGCGAGCGTTTGCAAGGAAATGCCGGAGGCATTTCCTTGACAAGATGGAAATCCTTTGTTATCTTGTTCATCAAATAAACATGTTTTGTTTTGCATTTTATCTGCAGAATCATAGGCTGCAGGTTATATCTTATAATTCTTATTGAAAATAGAAAGGGCGGTAGCTTGTCCAGACAGCAATGAGCATA
>JAGMDW010000204.1 GCA_023128455.1 Desulfurellaceae bacterium | reverse complement strand
TTTTGTTAGGAGGGGGTAACCCCTCCTAAACTGCTATTTATTTTTGTTTACGACGCCGTTTTCTGCTGCCCATATTACTTGGGTCATAAGTGGAGAAGCGGTGAGAAGGGGATGTGTGGCAACCTGTCTGACTGCCAGTTCATCAGAGGTCAAACCACTCTGGATGGCTACAGAAATGGTATTTGCCATATCTGCTGCTCCCATACCGCCTGCGACATGCCCGCCAATGATCTTATTATCGCTCTTTCTGAATATGAGTTTTGCCTTCGTATTCATTGTGCAGCCGGGCAATCCTCCTGGATGTCTGTCAGGAGCTTGAACTTCTCCTATGTAGTAATCTATTCCGTTGTCCTTGCACATCTTTGTGGAAAAACCTGCTGCCCCGATGCAGAGGTTGCCTATCTTGGTGGCAAATGCACCCACTGCCCCTATTGTTTGCCTATTTAATTTATACAGGTTACTGCCGACAATTGCCCCTTCGGAGCAGGCAACGGAAGCAAGTCTGATGGGCACCAGATCTCCTGTGATAAAAGAGAATTTTGTTGCACAATCACCACAAGTGAAAACATCTTTATCAGAAGTTCTCATATATCTATCTGCAAAGACGCCCATTCTTCTGTCTGATTTGAGGCCAATCTTTTCTGCTAAATCTAGCTCTGCTGCTGCGCCAATACCAATTATAACTACATCTGCCTTCACCTTTTGTCCTGTTGAAAGCTCAACTGCTTCTGCTTTGCCATTGCCTACAACAGTTTTGGCGCTTGCATTTAGAATGACATTTACACCGAGGCTTTTTAATTCTTCCTCTGCTCTAATAGCCATTTCCTCTTCACATGCCAAAAGCAGACAATGGGGTAAAAGTTCTACAATGGTAACATTGGCAATACCTTTCATCTTATTTTGTTCAGCCATTTCAACACCAATAAATCCACCGCCAATGACTACAACATCATTCACACCTTCCAGGCTTTTGCCGATTTTTTCCAAATACTTTGGGTCTTTTTTTATTGTGAAGACATTGTCTAAATCCAACCCGCCGATGGGAGGAACAAAAGGATAAGAACCGGCGCTAAAAACCAACTTTTCATAAGAGTATTCATCGCCATCTTCTAATTTTACTACCTTACCTTTGATGTCTACATCTATTGCGTTGTCGGTGAATAGATGTAAGGAATACCGCAGGGAACCATGGTGTAACTTACATTTCTTACGCAGGTAACCTTCTTTTCCGGGTACCAGCTACGGCTTGCAACAGCTGCAGCTCCTGACGCTGCAGAAGCACCAATGCAAAACACATCTGTAGACTTTCTCATCTAACACCTCCATTTTTTAACATTTCTTAATCACTACTTCTTTATTTTAAATTAATATTGTTTATGCTTTAACAAAACTTTACTTGCAATTAAAAGTAAGTTGTGTTAGCCTATGACGAAATGTTGCAGACCTATAAAGTATTGGCTTTGGTATTATATGAGAATGGAAATGGGCTGGCTACTACGAATCTGGTAAGAGCAAAGGATAAGAATCAAGCAAGAGAAAAAATAAGGAAGAGATATATGAAAAGTCCTGGAGTGGGAGAGGTAGTTGTTAATATGGAAACGGATGTTATACAGTTAGGTCCACCGTTGGATTAACGATAGAATTTTGGATTTGGAGGGTAGAATGGCAAAGACAATAGGATATATTCAGATATCTCCAGAGGAAGAACTAACAGAACTTATTCAAAAGGTTGCAATAGCAGACTTTGCAACAAAAAATCAGCTGGAGCCAGTAGAATATATAAAGGAAGAGATAGCGGGTTATATAGGTTGGAGAGAAAGAATATTGGGCCAAAAAATTTTTGCTGAACTAAAGGAGGGAGATAGTCTTATAGTATCTGAGATGGGCAGGTTGGGCAATTCATCTGCAGAGATAAATGCTTTTTTAACATTTCTCTCTGATAAGGGAATAAATGTCTATGTAGCAAAAACAGGCATAAAAATAGCTTAATTAATTATCATTTAGAAAATGCTTGACATTTAATAAATGTTTAGATATATTTAGAAAGTAAAATCATATAAAGGGAGGTGAGAAAGATATGATAGTGTATCCGAAGACTTTCAGGGAAGAAAAAGTTGTTAAAAAAGAAGAACCAAAGGGGGTGCAAAGGGAAGAAGTAAAAGAAAAGGTAGAGATATGGCAGAGGCTCGCTGCTGAGGACAGAAAATTGATGATGACTAACTACTATTTTGATACCTGGATGTGGCAGTTTAAAGATGTTCCTGGAGCAGTGAATAAAATGGGTAAATTGGTGTCTTTGCTTGAAAAGAGGTCAACTGCAGACATAATAGAAACGGAATTGAGAACAACATTGGATTACCTGAGCAACGGTTTAGAGATAATGAATTTGACAAAAGAAAGAATTGAAACTGTTATTAGAGAGTTGTGGGCAAAGAGGAAGGACTTGAAATAATGGCAGGAGAATTTACTTTTGTAAAGGGTAAGATTATTGGTGGTGATATCTTCACACTAAGTGAGATGGGAGAAAAGGTAAAATCGCTGGGTACAATTGTTGATTTTGAAGAGAGGGGGTTTCGGCTTATCCCCATTGCACCACCGGACAGTGATTCAACCTATCCTACTATATATTTCAATGGAGATTATACCCTTGATATTATTACAACCGGATTGAAGTATGTGGAGATAAGGGAATTTATAGAAATGTTGACCGATAGGATAGGATTACCCATTGATTATCCAGAAGAAAATTTATTCGCAGATTCAGCAGGCAAAGAAAAGAGAGAAGACATTGAAAAGGAAAGGGAAAAGTTAGACAAATTTTTTGAAGAATTTGGAGGTAAATCATGGCAAATAAAGTAGATCCGAACATTGAGAAACCAAAAAGTGATAAGCTAATGACACTTAAGGATGCTGTAAAGAGGTTTGTGAAACCTCGTAGAGCATGGTGCCTGGGTGGATTTGGTTATACCAGAACCAATGCATCTACAGCCAGAGAAGCCATCCGTCAGAAGGTACCAGATCTTTATATGCAGACCAATGCTGGCGCTACACCCATGATGATGTTAGCAGGCGCCAATCAGCTGGCATGGGTTGAGATGACATATCTGGGATTGGAGACTATTCAGCCCGTTTCTTATGAGATAAGAAAGGGTCTGGAAGATGGTAACCTGGAAGGGGTAATGGACCACACCAATTATTCATGGGCATTAAGAACCCAGGCTGGTTATTTTGGTCAGCAGTTTGCTACTGGTATGACAGAGTTAGGTACTGACCTTTTGGAATATGATTCATTCGGTGAGGCAGGCTTGAGAGGGAAAAATCCGGATGGCACATGGATTCATCCTGATATTCCACCTAAGAGACATGCAATTATAAAAGACCCATTTGATGCTTGGGGATTGAGACCACATCAATATGACCCCAAGAATAAGTTTACACCAGGTGATGAACCCGATACGACTATGAATAAAACCTGCGCTGAAGAAGATGGTATCTTCTATGAGAAGCTGAGAAAGAGAGTCAATAAATATACGGGAGAGAAAGGTCCAATTGCAATCCTCTATCCACCTGCTATACCATTTTTAACCACCACCCATGCCCAGAGAGTGGGAGTGAAAGGAACAGCAAGGATGGAAGGACTTCTGGTGCCGGATATAGAGCAATCTATCTCTGCAAAATATTTGGTAATGAGTGCAGAAAACATCGTTCCAGAAGAGGAGTTGAGGTATCGTCCTCAGGAGAATCAGATTCCCTGCTTGATGACAGATGCTATTATAGATGCACCATGGTCATGCTATCCCACAGGTTGCACCTATATATATGATTATGACTGGATGTGGTGGAAATTCTATATT
>JAGMDW010000203.1 GCA_023128455.1 Desulfurellaceae bacterium | reverse complement strand
TAAAATTTAGTGTTGCCATTTATTTTATCCTCTCTAACTGGAATAGTTTCAATTCTTACTTCCTTTTGCCCCTTCTTTAATGACCTTGTCATAGAAAAACAAGTAGCATAAAATAGTTAAAGAATCAAGGCTGGCTATTGATAGGCAATTTCTTATACCGCGTATAAGAACCGTTTTATCTTTTGAGTAGGTGTTTTCTCGAATTCTTCAGGATAAAGCTCAATCTTTGAAATAGAAATGTAAGATGGTAATTCTTGATTCAATATTTTCCTATTTTTTTCCATTTTAAGTTTCAGTTCTTGCTCGCCAATTCCTTTATTATCTACCAATTCTAAATCAGGATAAACCAGTGCTAAGAGTTTTCCATTCTTTTCAATTACTAAAGATTCCTGCACAAAAGGCAAATTGTTGAGTTTGGCTTCTATTTCCTCAGGATAAATATTTTGTCCGGAAGGACCTAAAACCATATTTTTGCACCTTCCTTTAATGTAAATAAAACCCCCTTCATCAATTAAACCCAAATCTCCGGTATGAAGCCACCCTTCTTTATCTATCGTATTTTCCGTAGCTTCCTTATTTTTGTAATAACCATACATCACATTTTCGCCGCGAACTAAAATCTCTCCCACAATGTTGCGAGGGTCATCAGAATCAATTCTGATTTCCAATGTATCTACAACCTGTCCCACAGAAAATAATTTAAGCTCTTCATGAGAAGCATAACTTATCAATGGCCCGCATTCTGTCATGCCATAACCTACTGAAAAGGGAAACTTAATTTGTTTTAAAAACAATTCCACCTCTTGATTTAAAGCTGCTCCGCCTATAATAACCTCATAAAAGTTGCCACCAAAGATTTCCATTAACTTTTTACAAATCTTTTGATTAATTATTTTCTCAGATAGAGAAAACTTTGACAGCCATTTTATTGTCTTCTTGTTTAAAAAAGATTTTATCTGTTTTTTGTAAATTTTTTCTATTATTAGCGGAACTGATATTACCAATTGAGGATGAATTTCTTGAAAAGCCTCTAAGATTATCTTGGGGGAAGGAACTTTACTCAAAAAGGTAATGTGACAGCCTACGGTAAAAGGAAATAAAAATTCAAAAGCACATCCATAGGTATGAGCTAAAGGTAAGAATGAAAGGATATTATTCCCTTTTTTCATAATTTTGTGGTTTTGAGCATAAAGGACATTTGCCATTAGACTATTATGCAGCAGCATAACCCCTTTTGAAAAACCTGTAGTCCCTGAAGTATAAAATATGGCTGCAAGCTCATCGTTACGAATTTCATTAAAAGA
>JAGMDW010000202.1 GCA_023128455.1 Desulfurellaceae bacterium | reverse complement strand
GAGATATTTAAAGAAGCAATAATGGCTGCAGGCAGGACAAAGGTTCTGTGTGCAGGCGGACCCAGTGTTGATGTTAAAGCATTTCTTCAAAGACTACATGATCAGATATTCATAAGTGGAGCAGCAGGAAATGCCACCGGCAGGAACATCCATCAAAAGTCAATAGAAGAAGCTATAAGGATGTGTAATGCCATATCCGCGATCACCTATAAGGGGATGGAGGCTGAAGAGGCAATGTTAATCTATAAAGGTAAAAAGGAGCTATTTATTTAAGGGAGTCAAGATGAAATATATAAAATGGTTTAAGGAAATTGGTATAGAAGAGGTGTCTCTGGTGGGAGGGAAAAACGCTTCATTGGGAGAGATGTATCGCAATCTCACCCCTGAGGGAGTAAAGATTCCCAATGGTTTTGCCATTACTGCGGAAGCTTACCGGTATGTGATAGAATCATCCGGAATTCTACAAAAAATGAAAGATATATTAGCAAATATCAACAAAGATGATCTAAAGGACTTTGCACATAGGGGACACGCCATAAGAGAGCTGGTCTACAGTTCCCCTTTTCCGAAAGATCTGTCCAAAGAGATTATAGATGCTTACCAAATATTGTGTGAAGAATATGGGTCAGACACGGATGTGGCGGTAAGGAGCAGCGCCACTGCAGAAGATCTTCCCACCGCATCCTTCGCCGGGCAACTGGATACTTATCTAAATATCAAAGGAGGCAGTCAACTATTAGATGCCTGCCATCGCTGTTTTGCCTCGTTGTTTACCGATAGAGCTATTTCCTACCGTATTGACAAAGGCTTTGATCACTTTGAGGTAGCACTCTCCGTAGGCATAATGAAGATGGTGCGTTCTGATTTGGCTACCAGCGGGGTAACGTTCACTTTGGATACGGAAACGGGTTTCCGAGATGTAGTATTTATCACCGCCATTTATGGACTGGGAGAAAATATCGTGCAGGGGGTGGTAAATCCTGATGAGTATTATGTTTTTAAGCCTACCCTTCATAAAGGACATAAAGCTATCATTAGAAAAAAGCTGGGAGACAAGAAGATAAAGATGATATATGGTCAAGGCAGCACAAGGGTATTTACCCGCAACATCGAGGTCCCTGATACAGATAGAAAACGTTTTTGTATCTCCGATGACGATATCTTAACATTAGCCAAATATGCCACACTCATAGAAGACCATTATAAAAAACCTATGGATATCGAGTGGGCAAAAGATGGAGTGAGTGAGGATTTATTTATAGTTCAGGCTCGCCCTGAAACCGTTCAATCTCAAAAAGCTATGGATGTTTTAGAAACCTACCACTTAGAAAAAACATCTCCTGTATTGATTAAGGGTAAAAGTGTAGGTGAAAAGATTGCGGCAGGAAAAGCCTACATAATTACCGATGCTTCACAACTCAATCGATTTAAAAAAGGTGGAATTTTAGTATCCGATACGACCACTCCCGATTGGGAGCCCATAATGAAAACAGCCTCTGCTATTATTACCAATCGTGGGGGCAGGACCTGCCATGCGGCTATTGTGAGTCGTGAGTTGGGAATTCCTGCAGTAGTGGGAACGAGAGAGGCTACGGAAAAAATAAGAGATAAACAGGAGGTAACCGTAAATTGCGCCGAAGGAGATGAAGGTAAGGTTTATGATAAGATATTACCTTTTCATGTAGAAAGGATTTCACTGAAGAATATAAAGAGACCAAAGACAGAAATTATGATGAATTTGGGGAATCCGGAGATGGCTTTTTCACTTTCTATGATTCCCAATGACGGGATAGGACTGGCACGCATGGAATTTATCATCTCAAGCTGGATAAAGATTCATCCCATGGCCCTCATTCATCCCGAGAAAATAACTGATCTATCCATCAAGGAAGAAATAGAGGATTTAACATTCGGCTATAAGGATAAAAAAATGTATTTTGTGGATAAATTGGCAGAAGGAGTGGGAACAATAGCTGCTGCTTTCTATCCAAAACCTGTAATTGTGCGCATGAGCGATTTTAAATCCAATGAGTATGCTTCTCTCATCGGTGGAAAGTATTTTGAACCGCAAGAAAGCAATCCCATGATCGGTTTCAGAGGAGCGTCTCGTTATTACGATGAAAAATATCGTGAAGGATTTGCATTGGAGTGTCAAGCCATGAAAAAGGTAAGAGGAGAGATGGGTCTTGTAAATATGAAACTGATGATTCCCTTCTGCCGCAGGATTGAAGAAGGGAAAAGGGTGATACAAGAGATGGGGAAAAACGGTTTAAAGAGGGGGGAAAACGGATTGGAGATCTATGTTATGTGTGAAATTCCAAACAATGTAATCCTCATTGATGAATTCAGCAAGATATTTGATGGTTTCTCTATTGGTTCTAACGATCTTACCCAACTTGTTCTGGGAGTGGATAGAGACTCAGCACTGGTTGCTCGTGACTTTGATGAAAGAGACCCAGGAGTGATGCAGATGGTTGCAATGGCTATTCGGGGAGCAAAGAGAAACAGCCGCCATATTGGTATATGTGGGCAGGCTCCCAGTGACTATCCAGAATTCGCACAATTTTTGGTGCGAGAAGGGATCGATTCTATCTCCCTAAATCCGGATTCTGTAATGAAAACGACATTGAAGATAATAGAAGCAGAAAAGAATAAATAACCCTACCGAGAAATATTGTTTTTTTTCGCATTTTGTGTATATTTATGCGTATTTGAGAGGTGAAATGGAGGCTTTGAAATGAAAGTAGTGGTATTCACAGGCCCTGGATGTTCATGGTGTAATAAGGTAAAAGATTATTTAAAGAGAAATCATGTTTCTTTTAAAGAAGTAGATGTGTCGAGAAGTGCAAGTGCACAGAAAGATATAATAAGAATGACAGGGCAAATGGGTGTCCCTGTAGTTCTAATCGGCTCAAGAACCGTAGTAGGTTTTAATAAAACTAAAATTGATAAATTGTTAGGATTGAGGAGACAAGCATGATTTACGACGATGAGATGGAAACATTACCGCGAGAAGCATTAGAAGCATTACAGTTAAAAAGATTAAAGGCACTTTTGGGAAGGGTTTATGCAACAGTGCCTTTCTACGGAAAGAAATTTGATGAATGTGGTGTAAAACCAGAGGACATAAACAGCCTTTCTGATTTAAGAAAACTACCTTTTACCACAAAGGATGATTTAAGGGAAAATTATCCATTTAATATGCTTGCTGTGCCTATGGAACAGGTAATAAGAATTCATGCTTCAAGTGGAACAACGGGTAAACCTACTGTTATCTGCCACTCAAGAAGAGATATAGAAACATGGGCAAATTTAGCGGCGCGTTCTCTTATGGCAACAGGGGTTGCAAAAGGAGATATTATTCAGAATGCATATGGATATGGTTTGTTCACAGGTGGTCTGGGCACTCACTATGGAGCAGAGAAGATTGGGGCAGCAACAATACCTATGTCGGGAGGAAATACAAAACTGCAGATACAGGTTATGCATGATTTCAAATCTACTGTTTTAACCTGCACTCCATCTTATTCTCTCTATCTGGGTGAAATGGCAGAAGAGATGGGGTACAGTAAAGATGATATTTATTTAAGAATAGGCGTTTTAGGAGCAGAACCGTGGAGTGAAAATATCCGCAAACAAATAGAGGGAAAATTAGGGATAGATGCTCTGGACATCTATGGATTGAGCGAGATGATGGGACCAGGGGTGGCCATTGAATGTAAAGAGGCAAAACACGGCTTACATATCTGGGAAGATCATTTCATTCCGGAAATTATCAACCCTGATACAGGAGAAGTTTTGCCAGAGGGTAAAAAGGGAGAGTTGGTTATAACCACATTGACTCGCGAGGCGACACCCCTTGTAAGATATAGAACGAAGGATATCACTTATCTAATTAAAGAACCTTGTATATGTGGCAGAACACACAGCCGTATTGCCCGCATCAGTGGAAGAACAGATGATATGCTGATCATCAGAGGAGTAAATGTCTTTCCCTCTCAGATAGAACAGGTGCTAATGCAGGTCGAAGGTGTAGAACCACACTATCAATTGATGATAGACAGCGAAAAGGGTCTAACTACATTAGAGGTAAGGGTAGAAGTAAGTGAGAATGTTTTCTCTGATGAGGTGAAAAAATTGGAGAGTTTGAAAAACAAAATTCAAGCAGAAATAAAGGAACACTGTATGATAACAACGAAGGTAACTTTAGCAGAACCAAAGAGTATTGAGCGCAGTGTAGGTAAGGCAAAAAGGATAATTGACAAAAGAAAAATGTAGGGGGAAATATGATTGTAGAACAGGTATCCGTATTTTTGGAAAACAGAGCAGGAAGACTGTTGGAGGTGGCAAAACTTTTAGGGAAAAATAACATAAATATAAGGGCATTGTGTGTTGCCGATACTTCAGATTTTGGTATTCTACGCATGATTGTTAGTGATACAGATAAAGCAATATCTATCTTAAAAGATGCAAATTTCTCGGTTGCCAAAACACCTGTTATTGCAGTAAAGGCAACCGATGAACCTGGTGGATTAGCTCATACTTTAAGCGCTCTTCTTAAAGCAGGATTAAATGTAGAATATACATACGCTTCTCTAACTCGTGAAAAAGACAAGGCAATACTCATCTTTAAGATAGAAAATGTTGAACAAGCAATAGACAAACTATCTCAACAAAATATAGAAGTTTTAACAGAAGAAGAGGTAAAAAAGATATAATTTTAAAATAAATGCAAGGGGGAAGTTAAGGTTCTTTTTATTATATTAAACATACCTTTGCTTAAAGATGTAAGAGGAACGGGATA
>JAGMDW010000201.1 GCA_023128455.1 Desulfurellaceae bacterium | reverse complement strand
GGAATAGGTTCAAAACAATCATAGCTAGTCAATTCACTTCTTATATTTGACTCTTCGCTTTCTGGTACAGCATAGGCATGCACATCCAATATGCATTCGCCTTCCATAGCTGCAGCGGCTGCATTGTAAAAATCTACCAGATTTTTAACCATTTCACACCTCCAATAAATATTCCAATCTACTTATCATTCTTTCTCTATGTGTTGCCAACCAATATATTTTATCACAAAGAGGACAAATAGAAAAGGATGATATTGTCTTATATACATAAGGAGGAACTCTATTTTTTATCTTCTCTTTACAGATAGGCAAAAGTGGTGAGTTGCATATAAGACAACGAGAGAAAAATTTTTCTCCTCTTATTTGCAAATGCAGTTTTTCTATTGTCTCTTTTAATTGTTCTTTAAGAAAAAAACTGTTGATCAATATTACTTTTCCTCTCAATATTTTCCTCACTGCCAATCTTCTATCTGCAGTAAGCAATATTCTTCCTGTTTTTCCTGTCTTTTCTGTCAGTTTTTCATCTTTTATTTCTCTTTCGTATAAGGTGTCAAATCCCAATATTCTCAACCATTTAGCTAATTTCCCCAACATCGCATCACATATCAGGTGTTCCATCTTTTAGTTCAAGTGCGGCATGAAGCGCCAATTTATAACTCAGTTTACCCATTCCACAAATTATTCCCTGAGCAATATCAGACAGAAATGAAATATGTCTAAATGATTCTCTTTTGAATATATTGGACATGTGCACCTCTATAATGGGTATCTGAACAGATGAAACAGCATCTCTTATAGCAATACTGGTATGGGTATAAGCGCCGGCATTTATAATGAGAAAATCTACATTTTCTTTCTCTGCTTCATGTATGCGTTCTATAATTTTGCCCTCGTAATTGGATTGAAAGAATAATACCTCTACATTTAATTTTTGTGCTTCTTTATGTAACTCTTCCTCTATTTCTTTCCAGGAAGAATTACCGTAGGTACTTTTTTCCCTTTTCCCCAGCATATTCAAATTGGGTCCGTTGATAAACAATATCTTCATTATGCAGTGAATATCATCTTTTTCCCTCCCATTAAATGGAGGTGAAGGTGATAAACCTCCTGTCCGGCATCCGGTCCATTATTTATAATTAATCTATAGCCACTCTTATCTATATTCAAATCCTTAGCAATTTTGTTGGCAATAATTACCATATCACCGATAATATTTTTATTTTCATCATCCACATCGGCTACCTTTTCTATATGTTTCTTAGGAACGATAAGGATATGCACAGGTGCTTTGGGTTTGATGTCTTTAAAAGCGAAATAGTTTTCATCTTCATATATCTTATTACAGGGCAATTTTCCTTCAATAATATCACAAAAGATACACATAATATCCTCCTTATCTGAGTATGGCTTCCTTCCTCTTGGGACCGGTAGAAATCATTGATACTTTTACATTAAGCCTTTCTTCTATCTCTTCAATGTATTTTTTAGCACCGGGGGGGAGCTTTTCGTATTTTGTTATACCCTTTGTTTTATCCCAACCGGGCAATGTTTTATATATCGGTTTATATTCACCATACATTTCTGTGTTCGCAGGAATTTCCGTAACAATTTCTCCCTTGTATTCATACCCTATACACATTTTGAGTTGAGATAAACCGTCCAGAACATCCAATTTTGTCAAGGCAATTTCATCTATACCATTTATCATACATGCATATTTTGCTATTACCAAATCCAAATTCCCGCAGCGACGTGCTCTGCCTGTGGTAGAGCCGAATTCCTTACCATTTTCTCTCAATATATCTCCTTCTTCTCCAAGAAGCTCGGTGGGAAATGGACCGCTCCCAACCCGGGTAGTATAGGCTTTCATCACTCCTATAACCCTGCGTAAACTCTTGTGCGGAAGCCCGGAGCCGATAAATGCTCCTCCCACCGAAGGATGAGACGAGGTAGTATAAGGGTATGTACCAAAATCTACATCCAGCATTATACCCTGCGCACCTTCAAACAGAATGCTCAGCCCCTTTTGATAATAAAAGTTCACAAGATAGGTGGTATCATGAATATAGGAGACTATTTTGAGTGCATAATTTCTATAGTAATCAAACACATCCTCAACACTTATAAGTGGCAAGCCGTAGGTTTTGTGAATCTCGTTCACTTCTTTTACATTGTTTTCTACTTTCTCTCGTAGTCTATTCTCATCTTTAAGATAAGCGGCTCTTATCCCTATTCGCGCATATTTATCTACATAACAGGGACCAATGCCTCTACCCGTTGTCCCTATCTTTTTATCGCCCAAAAGAGTTTCTCTCTCTTTATCTATACTTTTATGATAAGGCATAACGATATGTGCCCTATCACTGATAAAAAACCTTTTTTTAAATTCAATCCCCATCTTTTTTAATACATCTATCTCTTGTAGAAGACTTTCGGGATCAACGACCATTCCATTTCCTATTATGCATATTTTATCTGGATAGAGTATCCCGGAGGGTATGTGATGAAAGATAAATTTGCCTTTATCCGTTACTATGGTGTGCCCGGCATTGGCTCCTCCTTGGTATCTTATGACAACATCAAAAGATGGAGCAAGTGCATCAACCACCTTGCCTTTCCCTTCATCACCCCATTGCATTCCTATTATCAATGTATTCACTCAACCACCTCTCAAAGTCTACCTGAACAAAAACTTCTTTATTTACATTATATATTTCTATATCCTTTTCTACAATCAAACACCACCTGTATCCCATTTCTCTTGCATAAACAAGAGAGTCTGTTACATTTCTCTTTATTATGTCCCTTACGGATGGAATTCCTTTTTCTCGCAGTATTTCACAAATCATTCTTCCCTGTTTTTTGTCACTTGTCCTATCTATAACAAACACTGTTTTTTTATCTATTTTGTGGATATTCAATGATTGAACCACCCTGTCTAAGTTTAATGTAAATCCTGTAGCTGGAATATATTCACCCAAAAACTCTGTTATTTTACCATATCTTCCCCCAATACATAAGGGTTGTCCTGTATTTTTTGCGTATATTTCAAAAGCAATTCCTCTATGATAATTTGTATTTTCACAATAGAGCAGGTCCAAAAATACCTTTATTAGAGAGGTATCCACCTGAATAATGTCCAAAAGATCCACTAATTTATTTATCTCTGCTTTTAATTCCCCTTTTACATTTATCTTTTTGATTTGGTCTTTTTCAGTTACAGAAGAAAGAACATCTATCAAATCTGCAGTTTCCATTTCCTTCTCTTTCATCATAGATTTAGCTAAAGAGAAATTCTTCTTAGAAAAAGCAGAGATGAGTTGTCTCTTTAACTTTTCGTCTTTTGTTTTAACTGCTGTATTTATAATTTCTGTGTTTCCTAATCTTAAAACAAGATTGTTTATCCCTATTTTTTTAAATACTTTCAAAACAACCCCAATTATTTCCGCATCCCCTTCTAATTCTTTCAATCCAAGAAGTTCTACCCCAATCTGACGAAATTCTCTCATCAATCCTGCTTGAGGAGGCATATCTCTATAAACATCTTCTGCATAGGAAAATCTTAAGGGTAACAACTTCTCTCTTTTGTTTAGCACCATCTGCAGGATTTGCAATGAGACATCTGGCCTTAATACAAGTGTTTCTCCTGTATTTCTATCTGTCAATTTAAAAAATGTACTTTCGAATGGTTCAAACAACTCATTTCTCATATGCAATTCATACATAAAAACAGGTGTGGAAATCTCCTCATATCCGTAAAGAGAAAAAAATTCTATTATTTCCTGTTCGATTTTCCTGCTTATAGCAGGCAATGGAGGAAATAATTCCCTTACACCGGAAGGAATACTATAAAAGGGTTTATCCATTGGAAAATATCTCCAGCAGACTTTTTGTTCCCTGGCCTAAAGAAAAGTGATATCCTAATTTCTTTAGTGCTATTTCTAATGCACCAATAGCCATTACAATATCCGGTTTGCCTATGTAGCCCATATGACTGATACGAAATATCTTCCCTTTTAAATCGCCTTGACCATTGGATATTTGAACCCCACATTCATCTTTCATTATTCTTACGATATTTGAGCTGTTAATATCTTTAGGAGAGATAACAGCAGTTAGAGAATCGGTTGGTTTTTTAGACAATAGCTCTAAGCCCATTGCTTTCACAGATTCTCTTACAGCACGAGCCAAAAGGTCATGTCTCTTTATGGTATTTTCCAGCCCCTCTTCATACAAAATGTATTTCAATGATCTCTGCAAGCCCAGAAAGAGTGTTATGGCCGGTGTAAATAATGTATCTTTCTTGCTCAGTTCACCCTTAATATCAAAATAGTAATGTGGGAGCTTTGATCTTTCCATAAAACCTTCTGCCTTCTTGCTTACACTGATAAAAGAAAGTCCTGGTGGAAGCATAAGCGCCTTTTGTGAACCGGAGATGAGCATGTCTATGCCCCATTTATCCGGTTTTATATTCATGACGCCCACTGCTGTTATTCCATCTACTACATATAGAATGTCTGGATAATCTTTCTTTAACATTATTCCTATTTCATCTATGGGATGAAAGGTGCCGGTTGATGTTTCTGATGCTTGAATATATACGCCCTTAATATTTTTTTCGCTATCTATTATCTTCTTTATATTCTCCGGCCTTGCATAATCACCATATTCTACGTTTAAGGGTATGTTTTTTACTCCATAAGAGCGAGCAATTTTACCCCATCTTTCACCAAATTTTCCGCCTTCTACTGTAACAATTTTATCTCCTGCACACATTGTATTGGAAATGGACGCTTCCATTGCCCCCGTACCAGAAGAAGTGAATATTGCAACCTCATTTTGCGTTTGAAAATATTCTTTAAGCATCTTCCTGCAAGAGCGTATTACCTCTCTAAACTCGTCTGTTCTATGATGAATTAGACTCTGCATAGAGATATTCACAAATGAAGGGATAGGAGTAGGTCCTGGTGTCATAAGGTATTTTTTAATTACCATTTTATATCCTTTATATCTCCCAATATTGTTAAGTGCATTTTATTCATATCTATATCATCTATAATCTCTACGATATTATCCATTTTTACATCTTCTATCTTTTTTATTACTTCCTCGGGTTCTATATATCGACCAAAATATATCAGATCCGTTCCCGCTTTTAACATTAGATTTTTCGTATCTTCTAAACCCAATATCATTTTCCCTTTTGAACATACCTTTGCTTTATGCAACTCTTCTGAGGAGATGTAGTTTTCCTTTATTTTTTCTATTTCTCTCTTTATCTCATCTACCAAGGTTTGCGTATTTTTCTTTGACGTACCTGCAAATATATAGTTCAATCCTGTTTTCTTAAAAAAGCTTGCCGACGAGCCTATAGAATAAGCAAGTCCTTTTTCCTCTCTAATATGCTGGAACAGGTGAGAACTCATACTTCCACCAAATATATTATTAAACAGTGAAACGGCGTATTTTCTTTCATTACCTATCGGACAGGTAGGCCAACCTAAGATGATGTTACTCTGTTCCAATTTTCTTTCTATAAGATCTTTGCCGGGGGTAAATGCAACTTGATAGTCTTCGCTGCTTATATTTTCATTAGGCTTGTATAACCACTCACCCTCCAATGCAGAAAGGGGTATATCTCTATGCTTTCCACCCATTGTAATTATAATATTCTCTTTTTTATAATATTCCTGCATAAATCTTATTAAGTTTTCTCTGGTATAGTTGAGTATTTTTTCTTTGGTTCCTAAAATAGAGCACCCAAGGTGAGAGAATTTATACGCATTTTCCATAAATACATCAAATACATACTCATCCGGCATATCCTGAGTCATATTTATCTCTTCTAAGATAACCTTTCTTTCCTGTTCTAATTCATTTTTATCTATTACAGATTGAGTAACTATATCTGTTAATATGTCCCAAGCTTCCAGAAAGTATTTTTCCCACACCTTCACATAAAAACATGTAAATTCACGGGAGGTAAAGGCGTTGATCACACCACCCAATGTATCCATCTGTTCTGCTATTTGACGGTAGGTCCTTTTTTTTGTCCCTTTAAATAACATGTGTTCAATAAAGTGGGACAACCCTTGCTCTTGTTTGTTCTCCAAAGCAGACCCAACTTTAACCCAAATACCGATACAAATACTATCCGCATCTTTCTCTATTTTTTTTATAGCAATGTTATTCTTCATTTCTTGTTCACATTTTAAAGAAGAGCCTTCCTAGAAAGAGAAACTCTGCCGTGCCCATCTACGGACAATACTTTTACCTTTACTTTATCTCCTACCCTTACTATATCAGACACCTTGTTTACACGGCTGCGGTCAAGCTGAGAAATATGAACCAAACCCTCTATATTTGGTGATATTTTAACAAATGCTCCGTAATCCTCCACTCTGCTTACCATGCCCTCGTATATTTCACCTTCCTCAACTTTTTGAGCTAAGTCCTTTACCATTTTCACAGCTTCTGCCATGTCATTTGCCTTTTCGCAAAATATTGTCACCTCTCCATCCTGAGAAATGTTGATTTTAGCACCTGTCTGTTCCGTTATCTTTTTGATCATCTTTCCGCCAGGTCCAATAACATCCTTGATTTTGTCGGGAGAGATATTAATTATTTCTATTTTGGGGGCATGAGGAGAAAGACTTTTTCGTGCTTCGGGAAGAGCAGCGAGCATTTTGTCCAATACCTTTGCCCTTGCCTTTTTTGCTTTTTCTAAAGCTTCCGTAAGAATTTCTTTGTTCACTCCCTTTATCTTTATATCCATTTGCAAGGCGGTGATCCCATCTTTTGTTCCTGCAGCCTTAAAGTCCATATCTCCAT
>JAGMDW010000200.1 GCA_023128455.1 Desulfurellaceae bacterium | reverse complement strand
AAGGAAATCTACTAAAATCCTTCATAAAAATGCTAAAAATAATAAACTCGCTTTCAGCTCAAACATATTATTTTCTTGACGCATTTTTACTTGGATTTTTTAACGCAGATTTCCTGATGCCGTTTATTTCCTTCCCAATCCCGGGTAATCCAGAGGCTTAAATTCTTTCTTCTTCCGTCAAATCCAGTGGCTAATATTCTTTTCAGATTCTGTGTGCTTACGGCGGCGGTATTTATTTTATCTCTTGTTTTGAGGCATTTTTACCGTTATAATCCACTGAAAGAAAGATAGAATTTTTGGAGGTAGAAATGGCAGGTTCAGCTTTTACACAGTTTATGAAAAAAATGGCTGTAGATAAATTGGTCAAAAACATTGATACCAGTAGTTTGGAGCAAAAATTATCATTATGGGCAGAAACAGGAGAAAATAAAGATATTAAAACACTGACCACTGTTTTTACATTAGGAGAGAAGTTTTTAGGATTTCCTTCTGATATATTAAAGGAAAGCATGAAAGATTGTAGTGTTAGGAAGTTGTTTGTAAATTCATTACAAGGTGTTCAGATATATGGGTATCAGGAACCTTTAAGAATCAGAGCTCCATTTTCAGTTGTTTATAATTTGAGCAATGTGTGTAATCTTAAATGTAAGCACTGCTTTCAGAGAGCAGGCGAACCTCTCCCAGATGAGATGAGTGATGAGAGAAAGTTAGAGGTGGTAAAAGAGTTGTGTGAAGCAGGACTATCATCTATAACCTTTTCTGGTGGAGAACCATTGATGTATCCTTGTTTTTTTGATGCTCTGAGAATTGCCAAAAGTTATAATATATTTGTGTCCATAGATACAAATGGAACACTTATTGACAGGGATATGGCTTTAAAATTAAGAGAAAATGGTCTTGATTATGCTCAGGTGAGTATAGATGGTATAAATCCAGAAACGCATGATGAATTTAGAGGGGTGAAAGGCTCCTGGGAAAAAGCGGTTCAGGCTATAAAAAACTTGAACGAAGTAGGCGTGGTTACCGCTGTTGGTGTTACACTGCATAAATATAATATGGATGAAGTGTTTGAGTTGATTGATTTTTCTCAGGAACTTAAATCCCATCGTGTTGTTGTTTTTCCCATTATTCCTGTGGGAAGAGCAGATGAGATATTGGAATATGATATTGATCCTCAAACCAGATGGAAACTCTATAAAAAATTGGCAGAAAAGATAGATGAAACAGACATTGATATTATCTGTGAGACACCACATTTTGAAGTAATTACTTCTCAAATAAAAAAGGCAAAAAAGGAAGATTATAAGCCTGTAGATGGTTTGTGTTTCCCGATCACTACATTTTTCAATGCGAGTGTAAAGAATGCTATAGTTAGACCATTTTTAAGCATCTTTGGCGGATGTCCAGCAGGTAGGTACTATTGCAATATTCAGCCTAATGGCATCGTTTCCCCTTGTATGTTTTCACCTTATGAGCCGGTGGCAGGCAATGTGAAAGACAGGTCTTTTATGGATATATGGGATAATAGTCCGCTGTTTAATAATTTAAGAGATGCAGCGCCTATTAAAGAGAGATGCAAAAGCTGTAAGTATTATAAGGTTTGCGGCGGCGGATGTAGGGCTTATGCTTATTCTACCACAAAAGATCCGTTGGGGGCGGACAAAAGCTGTCCGTTCTTAAAAACAAATTAGATTATCTAAAGAGACAAACGGAATACTTGGAAAATTACAACTCAATTCTTTCTTTAACACCGTAAAGTATGCTGACCATCAAGGTGAGATAGTCTCTTAGATGTCGTGTTATTAAGAAGTTTGTTCTAACAAACTCTTTGGCTTTGTATCCCATTTCTTTGATTTTATCAGGATGATGCAGCAAATAACGAGCACGCAGAGCCGCACCTTCCGGGGTATTGACGAGAAAACCTGTATGGTGGTTGATAACTTGAAGTCTGATGCCACCTGTATTGCCGCCGATGACAGGTTTACCTTTCCACATTGTCTCCGTTACTGTCAATCCAAAACCTTCTTTTATAGATTTTTGAAGAACGATATTTGCCCCTCGTTGCAAAGCATTGATTGTTCTATTTGAATCGGGAGGTAACAGTAAGATGTGAATATCCGGGTCATCTCCTGCCGCTGTTTTTACCTCTTCCAGCATGGCACTTCCTTCAGGGTCATCTGTTGCTGAGCCTCCTGCCAGCACGAGCTGCAAGGAAGGCGTAAAAATCTTTACAAATCTATAAGCTTGAATAACACCTATGGGGTCTTTGAATCGGTCAAAGCGAGACACTTGCAGTATAATGGGATTTTTCACATCTATTCCAAATTTATCATAAACTGAATGAACCTCTTCAGCACTCAAATCTTTGTTTTTTTCGCTTAAAGGGTCAATGCTGGGCGGAATAATGTATAAAGGGTGGGGTAATCTCCGTGCGAAGTTAACAATAGAAAAGATGCTGGCGTCATAATTTGTTACAAAATTTCCCAAGTATTTCCAGACATGTCTGTGTGGTCTACTAATATCTATATGACATCGCCAGATCCATTTTCCCTTTCTGTTTGGACAGAATTTTATAAGAGGAGCGGGTTGAGGGTCATGAATAAACACAATGTCTGCTGCTTCAAGTTCTTCTCTTAAAGCTTCTGCATTTTGAGCATTTGTTTTTTCATATATTTTTAACAGAGATTCGGGAATGCCTATCGGACTGCCTTGCAAAGCATTATGCATACTCTTTGTGCATTGAAAAAAATCATCATTGCCAGTTATGACCTTCCATTTAGTATTAATCCCCAGCTCACACATCAAAGGTACCAGTCTTCCTAAAATTTCTGCCACGCCGCCGCCTTCTCGGGTAGAGTTAACATGAACAACCTTTCTCCCTTTTAGCAGGTTAGCCAATTGATGTAGTTCTTGTATAACATCCCTACCTACTATATTGGCATAGAGGTCAAGTTTGGTCATCTGTTTTCCTCAAAATAGGTTTTAAATATTTTTGAGAGAGTTTTACGTAATTCAACCAGAGTGGTGAAGTAAGGGTCAACGCCGGCAATTATATCGCATAACTCATCGTATGTATTGCCAAATCCTTTGAACCAGGCACGAAAATCATCGATTCTATCATCAGTGCGTCTTCTGGCATCAATGAAATGGTAAAAGATACTTCCTCCGGATAAAGTGGGAAGAACCGAGAAAAGTTCTTTTGGTTCTATGAGGCGCCTGTGGGTGTCAAAGATAACAATTTGTGACCTGACAAAACCAAACGCTTCATCAGGTTTTGCCACCGGGACTATTTCTGTTTCATACAATCTTTCTTCTATTACCTCTATTGCTTCCTGGCGTAAATCCTCTATGTCGGTAAAACTTGTTGGGTCAATTACAGCTAATCTTTCAGCCAGAACTGGATCACGAAGAACATGATAAGCCCAGGCTGCAAAGTCGTTGTTGAATTCTGGTTCTTCAAAGCGAGGAGAAAGAAGCCCGCCCCAGAAATGGAAATATACACTGCCGGAATGAATATTTATCAATTTATCTCTTAACTCTCTTAGACTCTGTGCTTTTACTCCTGTTGCAATTGTAGTGAGCATGCAGTTTTTAATAATAAAAGGATAAAATTCTTTTCTTTTTTT
>JAGMDW010000020.1 GCA_023128455.1 Desulfurellaceae bacterium | reverse complement strand
TTATCTCCCTCTCCCTGCTCAATTTTTTTACATAGGTACATGGTTTTTTATTATGTTCTATTCTTTCCATATATTTATAAATATCCGTTTCGTTCTTTATTCTACAATTGTTGATAAAGGATGAAGCAGATACTCCAAATCCCATAAACTCCGCACCATTCCAATAGGTTAAGTTATGTATGCACTCAAAATTTGGTAAAGAGAAATTAGAGATCTCATAATGCACATAACCTGTATTTTTTAACATTTTAACTCCCTGTTTATACATCTCTATGGTGTCTTTTTCTGTAACTTCTCTTATCTTTCCCTCCTCTTTCATTTTGAAAAACGGTGTGTTTTCTTCAATAGAAAGCGAATAGGCAGAGACATGATGGGGATAAAAAGACAATATCTCTTTTAGCGTATCCATCCACAATTCCAAAGTCTGAGTAGGAACAGCGTATAAAAGATCCACATTGAAATTGAAGCCTATCTCTTTTATATAATTTAGAACATATCTAACATCATCTGCAGAGTGTATTCTTCCTAAAAATCTTAATATTTTATCATTTAAGGATTGAACCCCCACACTCAGGCGATTTATGCCTATTTCCTTTAAAGATTTTAAATAATCCTTTTTTATATTCTTTGATGGATTTATCTCCATAGTTATCTCTATATTCTTATTTAATTTAAAATTTTTATTTATCTGTTTTAAGATTTTTTCTATCTGTTTTATATTCAAAGTAGAAGGCGTGCCACCGCCGACATAGATAGACTTAACTGTTTTTTGTTCTCTACTTAAGGCAATTTGTTTGACCAAAGTTTTTATATAATCTTCTCTCAAATGCAGAAGCCTATCGTAAGATACAAATGAGCAATAAGGACATTTTTTATAACAAAAGGGGATATGAACATAGAGAGAAATACCCATCAAAAACCGTTTTTGTCCAACAGATTGATAATGTTTTTTATCTGTTTTTTCACAGACAACGGAAGTTCTGGCATGTCAATATTAATAAATCCTTTTATGATTAAACTTTGTGCCTCTTCATAACTAATCCCACGAGACATCAAATATTCTATTTCTTCTTCAGACAATTTACCTACTGCCGCCTCATGAGATAGTTCCACATCGGCAACATTGCTCTCCAAAGCTGGTATGGTACATATCTTACCTCTATTTGATAACATAAGTCCATCGCACTCCAGATGTCCTTTCGTCTTTTCAGCATTGGCTACAATTTGTCCTTCCGTGTGCACTATGCCTCCGTTAGTGATGTTTCTGCTTACTATATTGGTCCTTGTATTCGGCGCATTTAAAAAAGCATGGGTATCTATATTGTATACAGAATTTTCCCTTGCATAAATAACGGTAGCCTCCTCCGAAGTGGCATTCTTACCGTTTAATTGAAGATGAGAATCTATATCAACAACTTTTACTGGATGCAAAGAGAGATAACCAGAAACAAATGTTGCATCTTCCTCCACACGAATGAATGTATGTGATTTTACCTCACTATTTTTGTTCCAATCATGAAACATCATATAGGTAAGCAATGCTCCTTTCTTTACATATATTTCCGTTGTGGAAAAATGTAGTGAACCTTCCTGTCTGTGGGAAGCACACCCCGTAAAAATGTGAACGGACGCTCCGCTTTCTATAACTATAACATTATGTATGATTTGTCTGTTAGATTTATGTATCAAAAAAGATGCATACAAAGGTTCTTTTAATATTATGTCTTTCTTTACATTTAAAAATATACCAGTTTCTTCTTTCTGATATATGTCGTCTCTTGGTGCTATTTTCCATAAATAATCTTTACTCGCCCTCTCAACGGGCAATACAGCTACACCTGCATGTTCCTCAGCTATGTTAATACTACTGTCTTCTATAAAACAGATGTTTTTACCTATATCAAGCATTCCGCACATCTATCAAAACCGTGTTTTTCTATCTCTTTCAATATTTGTAGTGGATTACCCATGCCAATCAAAGAACCATTCACCATTACATAGCCCTTATCCGCCGTTACATATCTCAAGATAAAACCGGTATGGGTAATAATCAAAGCCGAACGCTTCCTATGTTTTATCTTCAAATTTTCCTCCAAAAGCTCATTCACAAAATTTCCCATTACCTCCACATTTCCCAAATCTACACCGGACTCTGGTTCATCAAGCATAAATAAATCCGGATTTTGGATAAACAATTGAAACAACTCAGACCTTTTAATCTCTCCTCCAGAAAAGTTACAATTGATATCTCTATTTAAAAGACTATTCAATTTGAGTTTTTCTGATGCTTCTTGAGCAGTTTTTTCTTTTCCAAAAACTTCCATTAGTTTCATCAATGTTAAGCCCTTTATTGTAGGTGGTCTTTGATGCATCATGCCTATGCCCATCTTTGCCCTCTCATCTAAGGAAAGATGCGTAATATCCATATCTTTAAATAAAATTCTACCCTGCACGACTTTGTATCTGGGATAACCCATTATAGTCATAAGCAAAGAGCTTTTCCCTGCACCATTGGGGCCAAAAATAACATGCCTTTCATTTTTTCCAATATGTAGGTTAATATGGTTTAAGATTCTCGTTCCTTCAATCTCTACGAATAGATCTTCTATTTTTAACATTATGCGATTTTCTTTTTCAACATTTTATCATACATGAAATAAGGAAGGGCAACAACCAATTTATCCCTTTCTATGCCGGCATACAGGCGTGAATCCTTACAGCCGAAAGAAACCGTAGGATAATTAGTTCTCCAGGCAATAACCGTTTGTAAACAAACAGATAGAAAAGGCCTTAATTCTGCCTTTAATATTTTGCCTGTATGTAAAAAGAATAGCTTTAATATTCCCATCATCTCCTCTGGCCAAACAAGACTCAGCATTACATCTGCTTCTTCCGCATTTAAGATAATAGATTTTATATTTGTATTAGAGACTTGAAGGCTTTTCAAAGCCCGGTCGATAAAACCTATATCAACTCCGTTGTTGGATGCAAACTTCTGTTCAAAATTACAAAAATCCTTTTGCCAGCCAAAGGCAATACGTGCTCCCTCACATTCTATATTCTCTTTGCCGACAATAATTTTCTTATTATCAATCATTGCCTGGTGAATCAGCTCACAAAACCTGCCTTTTACAGATGAATTTGTCTTCTTCTGCTCAGTTAAAAACTTTACCCTTACCCAATCCATTGTTGGGCATAATATTATCACTTATCTTATATGTTTGCAACTACCGAAGGATTAAGACATTTT
>JAGMDW010000002.1 GCA_023128455.1 Desulfurellaceae bacterium | reverse complement strand
TATAGTTTAGTCATATCCCGAGTCCCACAACAAAATATAGAAAATTGGGTAAAAGAATATAGAAAGAAGAAAAAATGTGCGGAATAGTAGGCTATATCGGTAAAAAAAATGCCGTTCCTCTACTCATAGAGGGGTTAAAAGCGTTGGAATATAGAGGTTATGATTCCAGCGGTATATCAGTAATAGATAAAAAGGAAATAAAAACAACAAAGGCATCGGGGAAAATAATAAACCTAATAGATAAACTATTTAAAAAGCCACTGAGCGGGAATATAGGAATAGGACATACACGTTGGGCAACTCATGGCGAGCCCAATGAGATAAATGCGCATCCCCAGCAAAGTAAAGAAGTTACCATAGTGCACAACGGTATCATAGAAAATGTAGAAGAGATTGAAATCTTTTTAGGTGAAAAAGAATACGAAAGAAAAAGTCAAACCGATAGTGAGCTTATCGCCCATCTGATAGACTATTTTTATAATGGGAGTTTACTCAACGCTTGTTTGAAAGCAGTGCATATATTAAATGGAAGCTTCGCGGTAGGAGTCATATGTAAGCAAGAAAAAAAACTGATAGGAATAAAATACAAAAGCCCGCTTGTGGTAGGAATAGGAGATGGAGAAAACTTTATTGCCTCCGATGTTGCCCCACTTCTTCCCTACACAAATAAGTTTTTATTTCTTGACGATGGCGAGGTAACAGAGATAGATGAAAACAACATAAAGATATATGATTTTCAGGGAAACAAAATAAAAAGGAGTGTATCTGTTGTGGATTGGACGAGGGAACAGGCAGAGAAAGGCGGATACAAACATTTCATGCTAAAGGAGATTGCAGAAGAAGGTGATGCGGCAAGAAACACGCTGTTGGGAAGGATTGATGATAACCTCGCATTGCAAGAGGAATTGAAATGGAACACTAACTTTATGGATAGCATAAACAGGATTGTAATTGCCGCTTGTGGCACCTCTTATTATGCCGCTCTGATAGGCAGATATATTCTACAAAATATAGCAAAAATACCTACAACTGCAGAAATTGCCTCTGAGTTTAGATATGAAAATGCACTTTTAGATAAAAATACATTATTTATTGTCATTTCTCAATCAGGTGAGACTGCAGATACTTTAGAATCCCTAAGTTATGCAAAATCGCAAGGTATCCCTACATTATCCATCGTTAATGTTCAAGGAAGCAGTATTGCAAGAATGTCCGATTATGTTTTATACACCCATGCTGGTCCGGAAGTCAGTGTCGCTTCTACCAAAGCTTTTACTTCACAACTGGCTATTTTGTATTTGTTCACTCTTTTTCTTTCCAGAACCAAAAAAACATTAAATAATCAACAACTAAAAGATTATACAAAAGAACTTTTAAAAATTCCTGACAAAATCAATGAAACATTTGAAATAAACCTACAAAAAATGCAAAGTATTGCTCCCCATTACTCTCAATTTAAAAACTATCTATACTTAGGTAGAGGCATTCTATATCCCATAGCATTGGAAGGTGCATTGAAATTAAAGGAGATCTCTTACATTCATGCTGAGGGATATGCGGCAGGCGAAATGAAGCATGGACCCATTGCCCTTATTGATAAGGTTACTCCTTCTGTTTTCCTTATTCCACCTTCTTCTTTATTACTAAACAAAACATTATCCAATATGAAAGAAGTGAATAGTAGGAAAGGTGAGATTATCGCTGTTACAACAGATAAATTTGAAAAGATAGAAGATGCCAGTCTCGTTCTTACAACTCCCTCAACAGACCTTATATTTTCGCCGTTCTTATACATTGTTCCGCTGCAGCTTTTTGCATATAGTATTGCAAGTTATCTGGGATATGATGTAGACCACCCCAGAAACTTAGCGAAAAGCGTAACCGTTGAATGAAAATTACATTTAAATCAAAATTGTGGCGTAATTATAGAGAAACAGAACTAATATCCACTGGTAAAATTCTCATCTACAGTATTATCGTAGGTATCATAGCAGGATTAGCCGCTATAGTATTCCTCGTCTCGATTCACTTTTTTTCTACTTATGTTTTAGAAGGCATAGCTGGTTACAGCAGTTCTTCTCCAACAGGAGAACCACCGATATTCGGAGAAATCCATAAAGCTTTTAATCCGCTTTTACTTATTTTGGTCACTACATGCGGAGGGTTGTTGTCCGGTTTTATTGTATACACCTTCGCTCCTGAAGCAGAAGGACATGGAACAGATGCTGCAATAGAAGCCTATCACCAAAAGAGAGGAACAATAAGACCCATCGTGCCTTTTGTAAAAATAATTGCATCAGCTATCACCTTGGGAACAGGCGGTTCGGGAGGAAGAGAAGGACCCATCGCACAAATTGGTGCAGGTTTTGGCTCATTTTTAGCTGTCAAACTTAAATTGTCCGAGAGAGACAGAAGAATACTTTTGGCCGCTGGTATGGGAGCAGGTATTGGCGCTATCTTTCGCTCACCAATGGCTGGAGCAATATTTGCAGCTGAGGTTCTATACAGAGATTTGGAAATAGAAAGTGAAGTGCTTCTGTCCGCTTTTGTCGCCTCTATTGTTGCATATTCTATCTTTGCAGCAAAATTTGGATGGTCACCTTTATTTTCAGTAGCTGCTTTCAAATTTACCAATCCCTTAGAACTGATACCTTATACTATACTTGCTATAATTGTCTCCTTGTTTTCCTATATTTATGTAAAGGTATTCTATGGAGTGAGAGAGATATTCCACAAAATACATATCAAACCACATTTTAAACCTGCTATAGGAGGTTTTTTTGTAGGGATTATTGGAATCGCTATGCCACAGGCAATATCCATGGGATATGGTACTCTACAGTTGGCAATGTGGGGTAAAATAGCATTTACCACGCTATTTCTCATCGCTTTTCTGAAAATCTTTGCCACCGCTTTTACCATATCCAGTGGAGGTTCGGCAGGCGTATTTGGTCCATCAATGGTCATTGGCGGCACATTAGGCGGTGCAGTAGGAGGCTTTTTTCATTATGTTCTGCCCACTATTGTTCAACAACCCGGTGCATTTGTTCTGGTAGGAATGGCAGGATTCTTTAGCGCTGCGGCAAGCACACCTCTTTCTACCATCATTATGGTTGCTGAGATGACAGGAAACTATGATTTGGTTGTCCCTGCCATGTGGGTTTCGGCAATCAGTTATTTTATTAGTCGAAAATGGACAATTTATGAAAAACAAGCAGAAAACAGAGGACATTCACCCGCTCACCGTTATGAATTTGTAAGACACGCACTGCAAAGTGTAAAAATAAAAGATGTAGCAAGAAAAGATTTTAAAACCGTTTTAGAGTCAGCCCCCTTAAAAAACATATTCTTTATTCTCTCTTCTGAAAAATTAGATGATGTTCCCATGGTAAACACGAAAAACAAGCTGGTAGGAATTGTAACCTTGCATGATATAAAGACTGTCTTAGATTCGCCTGAGGTTAGCGAAATGCTGGTGGCGAAAGATGTAGCAAACCTCAATGTGATAAGCGTAACCCCCAACGAATCGGTAGACGATGCGTTGCACAAAATTGGTTTTAAAGAAATAAACACACTGCCAGTGGTAGATGAAAAGGATAAAACGAAAATTATTGGAATTGTTAGAAGAAAGGATATAACCAGGGTATACAGCGAAATAGTGAAAGAAATTAGGAGTTGAATTGTAACCGAAACTTTGTTATAAAAGTTCTAAGAAATGGTAACCAGAAAATTAAAAGCGGGGGGGATATGGAAAAAGCGAAGGATTTAGAGAAAAGATACAACGAGTTTAATTCGCACATTGAGTTTCACAGTATTCGCCTGTTGAAGCTGGAAACAGGGTTTGATGATGAAAAAATAAACGTTTCTCCAGAAAACCAAAAGGTATATATCGACAGGAATGCATACTATCAGGTATTGGATGATAACAATATAAGAGTATTCCAGGAGTTCAGCTTAAAGGTAGCCAATAAAGATAACTCAGATGAAATTTTTTGCTATGTGAATCCTACCTTTGTTCTTGATTTTGAAATTGGCGGTCCAATAGACGACGAAATATTTAAGATTTTTTCACAATCTACTGTAATTATGGATAGTTGGCCATATTTCAGAGAAATGGTTCAAAGCGCCTTTCTACGCATGGGATTGTCCCCAATAATTGTTCCACCTATGCAATTTGATCCATCGAAAATTCAAGAAGATTTGCAAAACCAGGAAGAAAATCAATAATGCATCTCGATATACTGGCGTGCTTGGAATGAGGCAATCGCCCCATCCGCCGCCGCAGTAACAAGCTGCCTCAAATCCTTCTTTCTCACATCTCCTGCGGCATAAATACCAGGACAGGAAGTTTCCATTTTCTCGTTGGTAATAATATACCCTTGTTCATCTACCTTCACAAGTTCATGCACGATTTCCGTGTTAGGCTTGCTCCCTATATAGACAAAAACTCCATCCACATCTATCCTTTTTACTGTTTTTGTCTCTTTGTTCTGCAAAAGTATTCCATTGACGAATTTCTTCCCCTGAATCTCCTTCACTTCATGATTCAAAACCAGCTCTGTCATCTCGCATTGTTTTAATTTATCTTGTAATATTTTTGTTGCCCTCAAACTATTGCGCCGATGAACAAGATATAGCTTTTTTACCAAATGACAGAGATAAAGAGCACTGGCTAAAGCTGCATCTCCACCACCTATAACAGCAACATCTCTACCCTTGAAAAATGTCCCATCACAAATAGCACAATAGGAAACACCTTTTCCTAAAAACTTATTTTCTCCCGAACAGTTAAGTTTCTGCGCCATCTCACCTATAGCCAATATTACAGTTTTTGCCTTTATTGTTTCTCCTGAATCAATCAAAATCTTTTTATATATCCCGTCAAGTCCTACTTTTTTAACCTCATTGTAAACGGTATCCACTCCAAACTTCTCCGCTTGCTTATGTAAATTGTCAGAAAGTTCTTCGCCGCTGATTCCGTTAGGGAAGCCAGGGTAATTTTCTATTTGAGAAATAGATACAATTTTCGCTGCCATCAATTCACTTTCATATACAACAGCATTTAGTCCTGCCCGTCCAGCAAATATCGCAGCAGTATACGCTGCCGGGCCGCCCCCAACAATAGCAATATCAATCATGCTTCAAAATTTCCTCCACTTTCTGGCTTATATACTCTTTGGGAACTGCCCCTATAATTTGATCTACTACTTCTCCCCCCTTAAAAAACATAAGCGTAGGAATAGACATTATACCGTATTTTATAGCGATTTCTGACTCTTCGTCGGTATTTAATTGTCCCACTTTAACCTTGCCTTCATATTCCTGAGCAAGTTCTAAAACAATAGGTGATACCATCCTGCATGGGGCACACCATGGAGCCCAAAAATCCACCAACACCGGTATATCAGATTTTAATACCTCTTCGTCCCAATCTGACTTTGCAAACTGAATTCCTGCCATTTATTCCCTCCACTTTTGATATCAAATGACCGTTAATATATCACGATCCATTCTTTTGTCAAGGAATCCTGCAATGCTGTGGTTACTATTTAAAAATGTCACACGATCTTACTAAATAAATAACTCGCCGCAAGCCGCGGGGTATTAAACCCACTATATGGAGTAAATCAATTCTGCAAA
>JAGMDW010000199.1 GCA_023128455.1 Desulfurellaceae bacterium | reverse complement strand
TATACTTGACCCTTGGTTTGAATAGTAACAGATTTAGCATCAAGACTATTTGCCTCAATCCTACCATTAACAATCACGGATTTCGCCACTATTTTCCCTTTTATCCTTGCTTTTTCACCAACAATAACAGTATCTGCTTGAAGTGTGCCATCAAATTCTCCATCAACTCGTAGAGTGCCTTTGGTTTGAATCTCTCCTCTAAAAACTGTATCTTCTCCCAGGAAAGAATTTACTCTATTGCCTTTAGCCTTATTTTTTCCAAACATCTCCACCACTCCAGTGCGAGCTCAAATAAGACGAAGGGTTCACTTTCTTTCTATCTCTCCAGACTTCATAGTGAAGATGTGGACCTGTAGTTCGGCCAGTTGAGCCTAAGTAAGCGATAATATCTCCTCTCTTTACTCTCTGCTTTGTTTTAACTAAGTTTTTTGTATTATGGGCATAAACAGTAGAAAAACCGTAACCATGTTCTATAACAATAAAATTACCATTGTATTTAGTTTTACCCTCATAACTGACAATACCATCGGCTGTGCAATGAATTGGTGTGCCTGATGGTGCAGCTATATCTATGCCAGCATGAAACCTTTTTTTCTTAGTAATAGGATGTATTCTCCATCCAAAACCTGAAGTAATATACCCTTTCACAGGATGCCCAATGGGTGTAGATAGGTAAATAGATTTTTGCTCTCTTAAATAGCCCTTAAGCTCTTCTACGCTATTGAGTCTCCTTTCTATTTCTTTCTCTATCTCCCTGATCTCTATGGAACCTGTGTTTTCTACATCATTTTGTATAGATACTGACTTGATGATCTTTTCTCTTGAACCTATATTCACCAAATTTTTCAACTCACTTTCCGTTTGCCTGAGCTGAGCAAGAGTGATTTTTAAAGTTCCAATATCTTTGTCATACTTGGCTTTAAAAGCGTCAGCCTTTTTTTGATAATAAGTAAGATCTTTTTTTAAGAAATGGTAATCCACAATCTTTGTTGTTGAGATAAGGGCAAATAAAACGACAATAAATCCTAAAACTACACCTCCAATAAGACTTATAACAGGTAGCTTAAATCCTACTGTCCTACCTCCATCGTGGGGTATAAATAATAGAGTAATACTTTTTCTCTTTCTCATAGCTTAGGTTGTATCTTAACTTCCCTTAATTTTGTTGTCAAACTTATTCTCCTATTGCAAAATTAAACATGTTAATTTATAAGATTCAATATGTTTACAGTTATTTTTATATATTTTTTTCTCATGATTGGAATAGGAATATGGCAAAGGAAAAAGGCAAAAGGTAAAGATGATTTTTTTGTTGCCGGCAGAAAGGGCAGTTTAGCTTTTATTTCAGGTTCTTTACTGGCTACCATCATTGGCGGTTCGTCTGCTATTGGCTTAGCAGGTTTGGGATTTGAACAGGGGTTAACTGGCAGCTGGTGGCTTCTTTCAGGAACTTGTGGTCTTTTAATCTTGGGTTGTTTTTTTGCAGAAAAAGTAAGAGCTACCTGTCTCTATACCCTCCCGGAAATTTTAAAAAAACAATACAATCCTGCTGTAGCGTTGGCAGCCTCAATTCTCATTGTCGTCGCCTGGACAGGAGTAGTAGCAGGCCAGATTGTCGCGGCAGGAAAGGTTTTATCCATCATAGGGACGGGTTCTGCCGCCTTTTGGATGATCATCTTTACCATAGTGTTTGTAATTTATGCTATTTTAGGAGGACAATTTTCTATTATTCATACAGACTTTTTGCAAGCCATAATTCTCATCTCTGGAATAATGTTAGTTTTAATAATATTGTCTCCGAATTTTAATTTTGAAATAAAATCTCTTTCTCCTGATTATTTCTCCTTTCCTGTAAGCGATAAATTTAATGTTTTAAATCTGTTCTCATTCTTAATTTTAATAGGAGGAACCTATGTAGTAGGACCGGATATATATACCAGAATACTCTGTGCCAAAAATAAAGAGGTGGCAAGAAAATCTGTTTTTATTACAGCAGTGATAATTACTATCCTTGCTTTCGCTATTACTTTGATAGGGATGAGCGCAAAGATTTTATATCCAGAAATTTCTCCCGAACAAGCATTTCCCCAAATAATAAAGGAAGCATTGCCATCCGGTTTAAACGCAATCGTCCTTGCCGCATTACTTGCCGCACTTATGTCCTCTGCAGATACCTGCCTCTTATCTCAAAGTATCATTCTAACTGAAGATATATTAAAAAACCTTTATTCACTCAATGAAAAAAAGACCCTTTTGCTTACACGAATAAATTTAATTATCTTAGGTTTAATA